>CAMELY010000024.1 GCA_945926565.1 uncultured Clostridia bacterium
CGTCCACGCACTCGTCGATAAAGCGCTGGTCGATGCCCTCGTAGTGGCCGCAGACGATGATAAACCGGTCGTAGTCCTCCCGCAGCCGCCGGGCGTCCGCCTGGCAGAAGGTCTTGCCGCAGGGGGACATGAAGATGGTATGCAGCCGGGCTCCCGCCTCCTCACAGATATGGGCCCAGCAGCGGTAGAGGGGGTCCGCCTGCATGACGGCGCCCCGGCCGCCGCCGTAGGGGTAGTCGTCCACCTGGTTCTGCTTGTTCACCGTATAGTCCCGGATCTGGTGGCAGTTGATGCGGATATAGCCCCGCTCCTGGGCCCGGCCCAGGATGGACTCACAGAGCATGTCGCCCACCGTGTCCGGGAAGAGGGTCATAATGTCCACCTGATACATCACTGGGCCATCCCTTCCAGCAGGGCGAAGAGGATATACCCCTCCTCCGGCGCCACCTTTTTCACAAAGGCGGGGACGTCGGGAATCAGGTAGGAGCGCTCGCCCTCCACCACATAGAGATCCTGGGCGGGGTACTCCAGCACGTCCTTCACAGTGCCGAAGACTTCGCCGGTGGCCTCGTCCCGGGCCTCCAGGCCGATGAGATCCACCACAAAGTGGGCTCCCTCCTCCAGGACAAGCTCCTCCCGGCTGGCGGTCAGCACCTTATTCTTCAGGGGGAGGGCGTCATCAATGGAGCAGACTCCCTCCAGGGTGAGCAGGGCGAAGTCCCCGTGCACCCGGCCGCCCTGGACCCGGTAGGGACGGCGGTCGATATAGACGGTCTCCAGCTGGCAGAGATCCTCCGGCGTGTCACACCAGGACTGCACCTTGACCTCGCCCCGGATGCCGTGGGTGTTGAGGATTTTGCCTACCTCTAACATAGAATCCTTCATAGTCTGCCTCCAAACGATGGAATGATATTGATCAAAGATGGGTGGAGCCCTATGAAAAAACGAGGTCGCCCTTGGGCAACCCCGCAATTTCATATCAGTCCACAATCTCCACAGAGACTCTGGTGTTTTTCCGCTGAGCCAGGGAGCGCACAATGGTACGGATTTCCTTGGCAATCCGGCCGTTGCGGCCGATCACCTTACCCATGTCCTCCGACGCAACCCGAAGTTCAAGGATCACCTCTCCGTCGCAGTCCACTTCCTTGACCTGGACAGCCTCAGGGTTGTCCACAAGGCTCTTTGCGACGTAGGCCAAGAGTTCTTTCATGAATGATACTCCTCTCGGGGGATCACAGCACGCCGGCAGTCTTGAACAGACGCTTCACGGTGTCAGTGGGCTGAGCGCCGGTCTTGATCCAGGCCTGAGCCCGGTCAACATCCACCTTGATCTCAGCGGGCTCCTGCAGGGGATCGTAAGTGCCCAGCTGCTCAATGAAACGGCCATCACGGGGATACCGGGAGTCGGCAACCACGATACGATAGAAGGGAGCCTTCTTGGCGCCCATGCGGCGCAGTCTGATTTTAACCATTTATCATTCACCTCCAAATGAAATTCATAATCTATGAAATACGTCAGAAGACGTAAATCAGCGTTTCTTTTTGCGCTTGTTGTTCTTGCGCTGGCGCTTGGGGCCGGGGGTGCGCATCTGGCCGATGGCCTGCATCGTCTCGGGATCGTCCATCCCGGGCAGCCCCTTCATCTGCTGCATCAGCTTGCGGATGCCCTTGGGCAGCTTGCCGCTGGACATTTGCTTGGTCAGCTTCTGCATCATCTCAAACTGCTGGATCAGCTTGTTCACGTCGGAGACCTGCACGCCGGCGCCTGCGGCAATCCGCTTGCGGCGGCTGGCATTCAGGATAGAGGGATTGTCCCGCTCCTGAGGGGTCATGGAGAGGATGATCGCCTGGAGCCGGTCCAGATCCTTCTCGTTGATCTTGGCATCGTCAATCTGGGCGGCGCTGATACCGGGCATCATGCCCAGAATGTCCTTTACCGAGCCCATCTTGCGCACCTGAAGCAGCTGGTCGTAGTAGTCCTGGAGGGTGAACCGGTTTTTCCGGATCTTCTCCTCCAGCTCCTGGGCTTTTTTCTCGTCCAGGGTGGTCTGGGCCTTCTCAATGAGGGAGAGGACGTCGCCCATGCCCAGAATCCGGCCTGCCATCCGGTCGGGATAGAAGACCTCAATGGCGTCCAGCTTTTCGCCAATGCCCACAAACTTGATGGGCTTGCCAGTGGTGGCCTTGACCGAGAGGGCCGCGCCGCCCCGGGCGTCGCCGTCCAGCTTGGTGAGCATGACGCCGGTGAGATCCAAGGCCTGATCAAAGGCCACGGCGGCGTTCACCGCGTCCTGGCCGATCATGGCGTCCACCACCAGCAGAATCTCGTGGGGGTTGACCGCCGCCTTGATATTCTGCAGCTCGGTCATCAGCGCCTCGTCCACATGGAGCCGGCCTGCGGTATCCAGGAAGACGATGTCGTTGGCGTGCTGCTTGGCGTGCTCAATGGCGCTCTTGGCGATGGTCACCGGATCGATCTGGCCCATCTGGAAGACGGGGATGCCCAGCTGCTCGCCCACCACCTCCAACTGCTTGATGGCGGCGGGACGGTACACGTCGCAGGCCACCAGCAGCGGCCGGCGTCCCTTTTTCTTGAACATGCCGGCCAGCTTGGCGCCGTTAGTGGTCTTACCGGCGCCCTGCAGGCCGACCAGCATGACAATGGTGGGGCCGCCGTCCTTGGCCATATTCAGCCCAGTGGCCTCGCCGCCCATGAGAGCAGTCAGCTCCTCATTGACGATCTTGACCACCATCTGGCCGGGGGTGAGGGACTCCATGACGTCCGCGCCGATGGCCCGGTCGGTCACCGTCTTGACAAAGTCCTTGACCACCTTGTAGCTGACGTCGGCCTCCAGCAGAGCCAGACGGATTTCCCGCATGGCCTCCCGGACGTCTGCCTCGGTCAGGCTGCCCTTGCCCCGGAGCTTGGTGAATACGCTGTTGAGTTTTTCAGTCAAGCCTTCAAATGCCATGGGTTACTCCTCTAAACCGGTCAGCTGCGCTCTGATCTGACTGGTCAGCTGGCTCAGCTTGGGGTCGTGGAGACGCACCTGATTCAAGTGCTCCGCCTCGTCGTTGAGCCGTCCGATCTCCTCCAGGGCGCTGCGCACCTTGAGGAAACGGGCCACAATACCAGTCTTTTCCTCGAAATCGTTCAGGATGGCCTCGGCCCGCACAATCACGTCCCGAACCCCCTGACGGGTGATGCCGTAGTTTTCTGCGATCTCAGCCAGGGAGAGATCCTCATTGTGATAGAGATCGTAAAACTCCCGCTGACGTTCGGTGAGCAGATCACCGTAGAAGTCGTAGAGCATCGTCATGCGAAAGGCCTGATCCTTCATGAGCTTCCTCCCAAACCGGTTTTGTAAAGTAACGGCGCTTTACAAGCCGATACTATACTACAACTCCCCCTCGTTGTCAAGAGGAAAGGCGGTTTTTCCCCCGTATTTTTTCCAGCCTTTCCGGGGAAAATGGGAGGTAAGCGCGGGATTTTGTACCTTTGGAGGGTGAGAAAGATGGAGAAAAACGGGATGCGGCAGCGTGGAAGGGATGAAGCCTCCTCCTGGACAGTGGAAGGGCATCTGCCTGTCAGCCGGCTGGCGGGGGCGATCCGAGCCGATCTCAGCGCCCTGGAGGGCCTTTGCCGGCGGCTGGAGACGATGGAGAACGAGGATTGTCCTGCCGGGCGCTGGCTGCTGGACAACCGCTGGCTCTTCCGGCGGACGGGGACGGACGCCATCCGGCACAGCCGCAGCCGAAGACAGCTCCCCGCCCTCAGCGGAGGAATGCTGCGCATTCAGCAGGTGGGGGCCGCTCTGGCCCGGGAGGAGCAGCTCACCCCCGAGGAACTGCGGGACTACCTGGAGGGCATCCAGGAGACTGAGCCTCTCACCGAGGAGGAGCTGGAGCACTTTCCCGCCGCCCTGGCGGGAGGCCTGCTGTCCGCCCTGCGAAGAGAAGGGGAGGCGGCAGAGCTGCTGCTGCGCCGGGGGGAGGATCCCCAGCCTCTGGAGGAGAATCTACGCACTCTCTTTGCCCGGCTACGGCAACTGCGCGCCGGCTCTCTGGCCGGCATCCTGGAGGAGGTCAGCATGGCGGAGCGGTTTCTCCGCCAGGATCCCGCCGGAGTCTATCCCAAAATGGATCCGGGCAGCCGGAGCGAATACCGAAAGACCCTCTGCCGCCGGGCAAAGCGGGAGAAACGGAGCCAGATGGCCTGCGCCCAGCAGCTGCTGGAGCAGGCCCGGCAGGCCCCGGAGGGGGAGAATCACATCGGCCGCTTTCTCTTCTCTCCCCCCAAAAGCAGCGGGGACTGGTATTTCTCCCTCCAGCTTCTTTTCACCACCGCCCTCTCCCTGTGGGCGGGCTTTGCCCTGGGACGCTGGTGGGGGATTCTCCTCTTTCTGCTGCCCGTCTCCGAGCTGGTGAAAAACGGGCTGGACTTTCTCCTGCTGCGGCTGGTGCCTCCCCGGCCGGTCTTTCGGCTGGAGCTGAAGCAGGGGGTGCCTCCGGAGGGCAAGACCCTCTGCGTCATCGCCGCTCTGCTCACCGGCCCGGAGTGCGGGGAGGAATACGCCGCCAAGCTGGAGCGCTACGCCCTGGCCAACCGGGGGGCGGGGGAGCAGGTCTGCTACGGTCTTCTGGCCGACCTGCCCGACCGGAAGACCCCCATGACCCAGGAAGACCGGGCTCTGCTGGATGACCTGCAAAGAAAAATTGAGGCGCTGAACCAGAAGCATGGCGATCAGTTTGTTCTCTTTTTCCGGGCGCCGGTCTACCACGAGGCAGAGAAGAATTACCGGGGGAAGGAGCGCAAGCGGGGAGCAATCCTGGAGCTGACCCGCTACCTCCGGGGCCACCGGAGCAGTCTGGAGCTGCTGGCGGGAGAGGAGCACCGGCTGGCGGGCACCAGATTTCTGCTGGTGCTGGACGGGGACACCATTCTCACGGTTAATGCCGTCACCGAGCTGGTGGGGGCCATGCTTCACCCGCTGAACCGGCCGGCGATCGACCGGCAGCACCGGGTGGTCACCGCCGGGTACGGTATCCTGCAGCCCCGGGTGGAGACCGAGCTGTCCTCCGCTTCAGCCAGCGTCTTTGCCAAGCTTTTCGGCGGCCTGGGAGGCCTGGACCCCTACGGCGGGGCCACCAGCGACGTCTACCACGACCTCTTTGACCAGGCAAGCTTTCTGGGCAAGGGGCTCATCGACATCGAGGCCTTTGGGGTCTGTATGGACGGTCGGTTCCCGGAAAACCGGATTCTCTCCCACGATCTGCTGGAGGGCAGCTATCTCCGCACCGGCTGGGTCAGCCAGGTGGAGCTGATGGACAGCTTCCCCTCCAGCCCGCTGAGCTGGCTGGGCCGGTATCACCGGTGGATCCGGGGCGACTGGCAGCTGCTGCCCTGGCTGCTGCCCCGGGTGCGGGACGAGGCAGGGGAGCGGGTGGAAAATCCCATCTCCCGACTGGCCAAGTGGAAGATCGCCGACAATCTGCGCCGCTCCCTGGCGCCCCCCGCCATGGTGCTGGCCCTGGTGCTGGGCATGCTGCTGGGCGGGCCCCTCTTTACCATCGCTGCCCTGGTGGCCCTGGCCTCCGCCGCGGTACAGCTGCTCTACGCCATGGCGGAGCTGCTCTACCGGCACGGGGCGGGGAGCTTTCGCCGGTACCACGCCGGTCGCTACGCCGGCTTTTCCGGCGCTCTTCTGCGGACGGGGGCCCAGATTCTCTTTCTCCCGGCCCAGGGCTGGACTGCCCTGACTGCGGTCTGTACCGCTCTGTGGCGGATGCTGGTCAGCCACCGGCATCTGCTGGACTGGGTGCCCAGCGCCCAGGGAATGGGCGGCGGCTTTTGGGCCTGCTGCCGCCGGTTTCTCCCCAGCATCCTGCTGGGCCTTGCGGGACTGCTCTGGGCGGTGCAGCCTCTGGGCATGCTGCTTGGGCTGGGCTGGCTGATCTCCCCACTGCTCTTCTGGCACTGGGGAAAGGGGCGGCGGCAGGTCAAACAGGTCTCCGACCGGGACCGGGCCTTCCTGCTCCACGAGGGGGCGCTGATCTGGCGGTACTATGACCAGTGGCTCCGGCCGGAGTACCACTATCTGATTCCGGACAACGTCCAATTGCTCCCGGATAAGGGCCCCGCCACCCGGACCTCACCCACCAATCTGGGCCTGGCCCTGCTCAGCTGCCTCTCCGCGGTCGATCTGAAGCTGACCTTTCCCCGCCATGCCCTGGAGCTGGTGGAGCAGCAGCTCACCGCTCTGGAGGGGCTGGAGAAATGGCACGGTCACCTCTATAACTGGTACGACATTGAGACGGGTAAGCCTCTCTCTCCCCGGTATGTCTCCACGGTGGACAGCGGCAACCTCTGCGGCGACCTGATCGCCCTGGCCCAGGGACTGGAGGAGCTGGCCCGGCCTGACCTGGCCAGCCGTGCCAAAAAGCTGGCAGATGAGATGGACTTTCGCCTGCTCTTTGACCCGGTGCGCCAGCTCTTCTATGTGGGCTACGACTGGGAGCACAAGACCTATCCCCCCAATCACTATGACCTGATGACCAGCGAAGCCCGGATGACCAGCTATCTGGCGGTGGCCCGGGGAGAGGTGCCGCCCCGGCACTGGCGGCAGCTGTCCCGGGCCCTAGTGCAGAAGGGGCGGTATACCGGTATGGGCTCCTGGAGCGGCACCATGTTTGAATATCTCATGCCCCAGCTGCTGCTGCCCTGGTATGAGGACTCGCTGCTCTCCGAGACGCTGGCCTTCTGCCTCCGGCAGCAGCGCCGCCTGGCCCGCCGGGCCGGAATTCCCTGGGGCATCTCGGAGTCTGCCTATTACGCCCTGGACCGGGAGCAAAACTATCAGTACAAGGCCCACGGCGTCTCCTCTCTGGGCTTGCAGCGGGGGCTGGCGGAGGAGCTGGTGGTGTCCCCCTACGCCTCCTATCTGGCTCTGCTGGTGGAGCCGGGGTCTGCCATCGCCAACCTCCGCCGTCTCCGGGATCTGGGTGCGGAGGGCCGCTATGGGCTCTATGAAGCCCTGGACTACACCCCCGCCCGGGGCGGCGACCGGCAAAATCCCCTGATCATCCAGAACTGGATGGCCCATCACCTGGGCATGAGCCTGGTGGCCCTGGACAACTGCCTCCGGGAGGAGGTCTGGCAGCGGCGGCTGTTCCGGGATCCCGCTATGGCGGCAGCCCAGGAGCTGCTGCAGGAGAAGATTCCGGTAGGCGCCCCGGTGGTCAAGCCGGAGCCGCTGGATCCGCCCCATCTGTCTCTGCGCAGCGGTAAGCCCTGGAAGCGGCAGGGCACCGGCTTTGACCCAGAGAACCCGGTGTGGGGCATTCTCTCCAACGGGGGCTACTCGGTGTTTCTCTCCGCCGGAGGCCGGGGGGCCAGCCGGGCAGGGGAGAGCACCATTCTCCACCCGGAGGGGGTTCAGATCTCCGTCGCCCTGGAGGACAAGACCATCCCCGTCTTTCCCCGGGAGAGCGGCGGCCCGGAGCTGACCTGGCAGTACAGCTCCGGACGGGCCCAGCTCACCTGGCAGGGGCCGGAACTGATTCTGACCCAGGAGATACTGGTAGACCGGCTGCGAAACGGGGAGTGCCGCAGCATTACGATTACCGCCCGGCAGGCGCTGGAGGGCCATCTCACCCTGCTGCTCCGGCCCGTGCTCTCCCCCTGGGACGCCTACGCCGCCCACCCGGCCTTCTCCCGGATGTGCGTGGAGAGCCGCTATATCGGCTCCGGCGTCCAGTTTGCCAGAAAGCCGGGCCGGGGCAAGCCCCAGCCGGTGCTTACTGTTTTGTGGGAGGAGCTGGAGGCGGGCTGGAGCACCAACCGGGAACGGTATCTCACCACCGGCTCCCTCCGGCACACCGGCCGGGAGGGAGTGGTGCTGGATCCCTGCCTGGCCCTGGAGCTGCCGCTGGCGCTGGCGCCGGGGAAAAAGCGCACCTTCCGGATTGCTATGGCCGCCGGGGCCCGGGAGAACAGCCTGCTCATGGCCCAGAGCCTGCTGGCCCTGCGCAAGCCCGCCCCATCGCCTTTGACCGACCAGCTGGCCCGCCATCTGGAGAATGGGCAGGCTACCGCCGCCTTTGTGCTGCTGGCCCGGCTGCTGGAGCCCCATGACCTGGGCCGGGAGGGCCAGGTGCTGGGTCAGCCCTCCCTCTGGCCCTTCGGCATCTCAGGAGATCTGCCACTGGTCACCTGCACCGTCCCGGAGGGGGAGAGCGCCTATGCCCTGTCCCTGGCGGGGCTGCACCGGCTGCTGGGGCGGCTGGGCTACGCCTTTGACCTGGCATTGCTGCTGCCAGAAGCTGGGGAGTACCGCCAAGCCATTCGAACCGGCCTGACCCGGGCGCTGGAACAGGCGGGGTTTGCAGACCGGCTGGGACAGCCCGGCGGGATTCACCTGATCTCCGGTGACCGGAAGACCTGGGCTCCCATTCTGGGCATGGCTACCCTCAACCTCCAGCCGGGGGACAAGCTCAACCAGCCGGAGCAGTTCCGCCCGGCACCCAGACCGCAGGCGCCTCAGCCCAAAGCCGGAAATCCTCCCGTCTGGCGGTGGGAGGGGGACACCTTTGTCCTGGAGTGCCAAGACAGTCTGCCGCCCCTGCGCTGGAGCCAGCTGCTGGTCAGCGACCGGTTCGGCTGGCGCTGCGACGAGGCGGGCACCGGCCACCTCTGGTACCGGAACGCTCAGATGGAGCAGCTCACCCCCTGGCAGAACGACCCCATCGCCCAGGCAGGCCCGGAGGAGCTGGTCTGCACCTGGGCGGGAGGCGCCTGCTCCCTCTTTGCCCGGGAGGACGGCCTGCCGGTGACGGTCACCTACGGCCCGGGCTATGCCCGGTGGGAAAAGCAGGCGGGGCAGCGCAAATTCACCCTCACCGCCTTCGTACCAGTGGGAAAAGCGGTGCGGCTGTTTCTCCTCTCCTGCACCGGGGGACTGCCGGAGGATCGGGTGATCTGGACGATTACCCCCAAGCTAGCCCACCGGGACAGCCAGATGCCCTGGGTGCGCTGGCAGCGGGAGGGAGAGCAGATCCGGGTGGAAAATCCCGCCGGTTCCCTGGCAGGAGAGGCCGTGCTGCTGGCCGCTTCCTCTAAAATTGAGGCGGCGGACTTCAGGCAGGGACAAGGAATGCTGACCTTTTCCGCCGGTGCCCCCCTCGTCCTGGCCGCCGGCATGGCGCCCATGGGGGAGTGGGGCGGTCTCCTCTCCTGGGAGGGGGCCAACCGTGCCCTGGAGGAGACGCAGAGCTGGTGGCGGCGCACCACGGGCAGTCTCCGGGTGGAGACGCCGGAGCCCGCCCTCAACCACTATCTCTCCTTCTGGGGCCGGTATCAGGTGCTGGCAGGGCGGCTCTTTGGGCGCAGCGGCCTCTATCAGTGCGGCGGGGCCTACGGCTTCCGGGATCAGCTCCAGGATGTGCTGGCTCTGATCCCATTCGTCCCCAATCTGGCCAAAGAGCAAATCGAACGGGCCGCCCGGCATCAGTTCCGGGAGGGAGACGTACTCCACTGGTGGCATCCCACGCCGGGAGCCTCCGGGGCCCAGGGCGTCCGCACCCGGATCAGCGATGATCTGCTCTGGCTGCCCTATGTCCTCTCCCGCTGGTGCCGGGAGACGGGAGATGAATCCCTCCTGCGGGAGGAGCTTCCCTGGCTGGAGGGCAGGCCCCTGGCGCCGGAGGAGCATGAGCGGTATGAGCACTGCCCGCCCACCCAGGAGACCGCCAGCCTCTACCGTCACGCCGTCCAGGCCATCGAGTGCGTCCTCAACCGGGGCATCGGAGATCACGGCCTCTGTCTTATGGGAACAGGGGACTGGAACGACGGCATGGATCGGATCGGGGCAAAGGGCCGGGGGGAGAGCGTCTGGCTCACCTGGTTCCTGGCCCTGACGCTGCGGCAGTTTGTCCCCCTGTGCCGGGCCATGGAGGAGCCGGAGCGGGCCCGGCGCTATCAAGAACTGACGGGCCAGCTCACCGCCGCCGCCCACCGGGCCTGGGACGGGGGCTGGTATCTCCGTGCCTACGACGATGAGGGCAATCCGGTGGGCAGCCACCGAAACCGGGAATGCGCCGTGGACTCCATCTCCCAGTCCTTTTCCGTCCTGGCCCCGGGGCCGGATCCTGCCCTGGCCCGGCAGGCGGTGCTGGCGGCGGCGGAGCAGCTCTATGACCGGGAGCATCAGCTGGCAAAGCTGCTCTGGCCCCCCTTTGCCGAAGAGGGAGATCCCGGCTATATCCGCAGCTATCCCGGCGGCCTCCGGGAAAACGGCGGCCAATACACCCATGCCGCCTGCTGGCTGGCTCTGGCCCTGCTGGAGGCGGGGGAGACCAAGCTGGGGGCGGAACTGCTCCACGACCTGCTGCCGGAGAACCACCCCAACGAGATCTACCGGGCGGAGCCCTTTGTGCTGGCGGGCGACGTGTACGCCGCCCCGGATCAGGAGGGAAGAGGGGGCTGGAGCTGGTACACCGGGGCCGCCAGCTGGTACTGTCAGGCGGCCACGGCCAGCCTGCTGGGCCTGCGGCTGGAGGCGGGGCGGCTGGTAATTCAGCCGAAGATTCCCGACTGCTGGCCGGGCTATGAGGCGGTCTGGCAGGGGGAGGGCTTCACCCTCCACATCCAGGTCACTCGAGGCCTGGAACGGCCCCTCACTCTGGACGGAGCGTTTTGCCCGGAGGGGATTCCACTGCGTCAGCTCTCCGGCACCCATCTGGCCGAGCTGGTGCTGCCGGAAGGGACTGGAAAAAGGAGTGGAATCACCGGGGAAAAAGAGGTATAATGAATGGACACAGCGGCACGGGCCGGAAAAGCACGGGTTCGGCGCCGATGAGAGAGGAGCAACGCCTATGAACGCCCCGGTGCGCACCGAGCTGATGCCCGGCGTGTGGCTCACCGCCATTCAGACCCGGAAATTCAAGAGCAGCTTTTGGTCTGTCCAACTGCTCACCCCCCTGCGGCGGGAGACTGCCGCCCTCACCGCCCTGCTGCCCCGGGTGCTGGCCCGTGGTACCGCCCACTGCCCGGATCAGGAGCAGCTGGGGGCGGCCCTGGATCAGCTCTACGGCGGGGTCATCGAGCCCTATGTCTTCAAGCGGGGGGAGATCCAGTCCGCCGGCTTTCTCGCCACCTTTTTGGACGACGCCCTGACCCTGGACGGCAGTCCCATCGCCCGCCCGGCGGCGGAGCTGCTGGGAGATCTGCTTCTCCGGCCCGCCACCAAGAACGGGCGGCTGCGGGCGGACTATGTGGACAGCGAGCGGAACAATCTGGTCTCCGACATCCGGAGCCAATGCAATGACAAGCGCTACTACGCCCTCCAGCGGCTGATTCAGGAGATGTGCCGGGAGGAGCCCTACGGGGTGGACCGACTGGGGGATGAGGCCTCCGCCAGGGCCATCCGGATTGCCCGGCTGGACAAGCACTACCGGACGCTGCTGGCCACCAGCCGGATTGAGCTCTATTACTGCGGCTCTGCCCCGGCGGATCGGATTCGCCGGGCCTGGACAGAGGCGCTGCTGGGCCTGCCCCGGTGGGAGCTGGATGAACTGCCGGAGCCCCAGGTGCTCCGCCATCCCAACCAGGTGCGGCAGGTCACCGAGACCATGGACGTGACCCAGGCCAAGCTGGCTCTGGGCTTTCGCACCCAGATTCCGCCGGAGAGCGGAGAGAGTCCCGCCCTGCTGGTGTTCAACGCTCTCTACGGGGGCTCTCCCACCTCCAAGCTGTTTCAGAACGTGCGGGAGAAAAAATCCCTGTGCTACTACGCCTCCTCCAGTCTGGATCGGAACAAGGGCCTGATGACCGTCCAGTCCGGCGTGGATGGAGATCAGGCGGAGGAGGCCAAGACGGAGATTCTGGTGCAGCTGGAGGCCATCCGGGAGGGGGATTTTCGCCTGGGCGAGTTGGAGTCCGCCCGGCGCAGCGTACTCCATCAGCTGCGGTCCACCCTGGACAGCCAGGGCTCTCTGGAGCACTTCTACAGCGCACAGCTGCCCGGCCGGCAGCCGGTCTCTCCTGAGGAGCTGGCCGGTCTGGTAGAGGAGGTCACCGCCCAGGACGTGGTCATGGCCGCCAATCGGGTGGAGCTGGACACCGTCTATCTGCTCACCGATCCCGAGCATGGCAAAAGGGAGGAGGACTGACATGGAGCAGCGCACATTTCCCCGGCTGGGAGAGGTCTGCTATTATGAGCGGCTGGACAACGGCCTGCCCATCTATGTGGTGCCAAAGCCCGGCTATTCCAAGTGCCACGCCGTCTTTGCCGTCTCCTACGGCGGTATGGACCGGCGCTTTGACTTGGGAGAGGGGACGCAGGATACCCCTGCCGGCATCGCCCACTATCTGGAGCACAAAATGTTCGACATGAAGGAGGGAAGCGCCCTCCAGGCCCTCTCCGCTGCCGGGGCGTCTCCCAATGCCTTTACCGCCAGCGACGTCACCGCCTACTATTTCTCCTGTACCGACCGGTTTGCCGAGCATCTTCGGCTGCTGATCCGGTTTGTCTCCACCCCCTATTTCACCCCGGAGAGTGTGCAGAAGGAGCAGGGGATTATCGGTCAGGAAATCGGCATGGTGCGGGACAATCCGGACTGGCGGGTCTATCAGAACCTGCTCCGGGGCCTCTACTGCCATCATCCCCTCCGGGAGTCCATCATCGGCACGGTGGAGTCCATT
>CAMELY010000025.1 GCA_945926565.1 uncultured Clostridia bacterium
CGCCGATGCCCTGAATGGTGAGCATGGATGGCTCCCCCGCTCAGAATGGAACGGATGGAGAGACGTTCTTACAGGTTTGCCTGGAAGAATGCCTCGAGTGCCTCGATTGCCGCGTCCTCGTCCGGACCCTCGGCCTTGATCGTGACGACGTCGCCCTGCTTGACGCCCATGCTCATGAGCATCATGAGCTGGGTCAGCTTTTTGGTGACATCGCCCTTGGTGATCGTGCAGACCGACTGGAACTGCTTGGCCTCCTTGGCCAGCAGGCCGGCGGGACGAGCGTGGATACCCAGAGCGTCGGTGATGGTGTAATCGAACTGTTTCATGATAAATTCCTCCGTTTTATTCTACGATACTACTGTTTGACTGATTGGAAAGGGCTTCAGCCCTCGACCTTGAGCAGGTCTGCGCCCGCCTTGACCGCGCCCTCGGCGAGCGGCTGGACGGATGCGTAATCGTCCGAGTTGCAGACGATCATGGGGGTGACGAGCGGGTAACCGGCCGCCTTGATGGCGTCCACGTCGAACGAGATGAGCAGGTCGCCCTTCTTGACGGACTGCTCGGCCTCGACGTGCGCTTCAAAATGCTGGCCGCCCAGCTTGACGGTGTCGATGCCGATGTGGAGCAGGATCTCGACGCCCTCGGTGGTGGTCAGGCTGACCGCGTGTTTGGTGTCGAACACGGCCTCGATCACGCCGTCGGCGGGCGCGTACAGCTTGCCCTCGCTGGGGTCGATGGCGATGCCTTCGCCCATGACGCCCGAGGCGAACGCCTCATCGGGCACATCGGCCAGCTTGACGATCTGACCGTTCAGGTGCGCGCCCAGAACCGCACTCTGCTTGGTCTGGGCGGGCGCTGCCGGTGCTGCGGGAGCGGCAGGAGCTTCCGCGGTAACGGGAGCGGCGCTAATCTGATCGGCCTCCGGGGTCTCCAAGAAGTCGACCAGGTTGGACTTGATGACCGCGACCTGAGGTCCGTAGATGACCTGCACGCCGTTGCCCTTGTGGATGACGCCGGATGCGCCCGAGCGCTTCAGCATCGCGTCGGAGACCTTTTCCGCGTCGCGGACGGTGACGCGCAGGCGGGTCGCGCAGCAGTCAACGTCAGAGAGGTTCTGCTTGCCGCCCAGACCCTGCAGGATCATCGCGGAAACGGGGTCGGAAACAGCGGCGGGGGAAGAGCCATCCGGGCCGATGCCGGTCTTGGCCTTGAAATCGGAGCGGGTGTACAGCTTGGTCTCCTCATCGTCCTCCTCACGGCCCGGGGTCTTGAGGTTCATCTTGCGGATCATGAAGGAGAAGGTGAAATAGTAGAGGAAGAAGTATACAACGCCGACAACGACGATCCAGATCCAGTGGGTCTTGGCGTTGCCCTGCAGGATGCCGAACAGGGTCAGGTCGATGATGCCGCCCGAGAAGGTCATGCCGACGCCGACGTTCAGGATGTGCATCAGCATATAGGACAGGCCGGCGTAAACGCAGTGTACGGCGTACATCAGGGGCGCGACGAACAGGAAGGTGAACTCGATGGGCTCGGTGATGCCGGTCAGCATCGCGGTCAGCGCGGCCGAGAAGAGCAGGCCGCCGACGACCTTCTTCTTTTCAGGACGCGCGCAGCGGTACATCGCGAGGGACGCGCCGACCAGACCGAAGATCATGAAGGGGAACTTGCCGGACATGAAGCGGGTCGCGGAGACCGAGAAGACCTCGGTGCTCTTGGAGGCCAGCTCGGCGAAGAAGATGTTCTGCGCGCCCTGAACGAGCACGCCGTCGATCGTGGCCGAGCCGCCCAGCGCGGTCTGCCAGAAGGGCATATAGAACACATGGTGCAGGCCGAAGGGGATCAGCGCGCGCTCGATGATGCCGTAGATCCAGGTGCCCACATAGCCGGAGTTGATGACCAGATTGCCCAGCAGAGCGATGCCGCCCTGAACCACTGGCCAGATATAGAACATGACGATGCCGACGACCAGATAGACGGCGGTGGAGATGATGGGGACAAACCGGGTGCCGCCGAAGAAGGAGAGCACCTGGGGCAGCTGGATCTTATAAAAGCGGTTGTGCAGGGCGGCCACGCCCAGGCCGACGATAATGCCGCCGAACACGCCCATCTGCAATGTGGTAATGCCCAGGGTGGAGGTGGTGGTGTTCTCCGCCATGGCCTCCACGCCGCCTGCGGCGTTGATCATGGCGCTGATGGCGGTGTTCATCACCAGGTAGGCGATGGCGCCGGACAGAGCGGCCACTTCCTTCTCCTTTTTCGCCATGCCGATAGCCACGCCCATGGCAAAGAGCAGGGCCAGGTTGTTGAACACGGCGCTGCCGCACTGGTTCATAATGTCCAGAACGGTGTAGATGGGGCTGCCGGGATAGATGACGCCGGTCAGGTTGTAGGCCTCCAGCATGGTTTCGTTGGTGAAGGAACTGCCGATTCCCAGCAGCAGGCCGGCCACCGGGAGCAGGGCGATGGGCAGCATGAAGGAGCGGCCCACGCGCTGCAGTACGCCAAAAATTTTGTCTTTCATCATGTACCTCCTCAAAAAATTGTGGAATCGTGGCGGGCAGCGGCTGCCGCAGCTGCGCAACTGCGAGAGAGACTGCCTGAAAATATATAAAACCCATCCCCGGCGGGCAGAACGTTACTTGCTCACCGGACATGGGTTTAGCCCGCTTTCAAAAACGGTAACTATCCCAACACCGCTAGTATTTTGCGGCTGGAGATTCAATTATTCAGAGCCGAGATTAATTCGCTTCAGGTGGATGGTCAGGTAGATCAGCTCCTCGTCGGAGAGCTCCTTCTGATAGGTGTTTTTGATATATTCCCCGATGCACTGGGCGCATTTGAAATGCTGCCGGCAGTTTTTCATGATCAGCTGGCGGAACAGGACGTCGTGCTCGCCTTGATCGTCCGGCATCAGCCTGCCCTGGAACAGGCGCTGGGCGAAGTAACGCAGGTGAACTACAAAACGGCTGAAATTCAGCGATTCCCGGTCAAATTCCTTTTGATAGAAGTATTCCACCACCGAGATCGTCCCCTCAATGAGCTTTGTGATGTCGTACATCTCGCTCATATTGGTGTTCAGCTCCGCGTTGACGATGTGCAGGGCGATGAAGGCCGCCTCGTCCTCGTGGAGTTCGACGCCCAATTGCTGTTGAATGGCTTTCAGGCAGTAGAGCCCCAGCTGATACTCGGAAGGGTAGTAGCACATGACGGCGCCCTTGAGGGGGTTGCTGAACTCAATTCCATCCTCCTTGCGCTTGATGGCAAAGCTGATATGGTCGGCCAGTGTGATCAGCAAAGACTCGTTCAGCTTCTGGGGAATCTGCTGCCGGATGTGGGTGATCAGCTCCTCGGTGAGGTTCAGGTGCTCGATGGGAATCTTCTCCACCAGCTCCCGGAGCTTTTTCTGCTCGGTTTTCTCCTCCATCCGATAGGTGCGCTCAATCAGCGCCGGATCCAGAATCTCGCCCCGGTGGCGCTGGAAACCAATGCCCCGGCCGGTGACGATCAGTTCGCTGCCCTTTTCGTCCACGGTACACAAAATGTTGTTGTTGATGACTTTCTTGATCCGCACTGCGCTGCTCACCCCTTACAACAAAAAAACCAGCTCCATCCAATATCCCCAACCCAGAGATACTAAATAGAGTTGGTCAAGCCCGCTTTACCGGTAACATTCCAACATTTCGTTACAGGAATCATAGCACGAACCCGGGTGGCTGTCAATTGACCAAATTTGGAAAGCAAACTTTTTGTAGCATTGTACAATTTGATGGTGGTGTTTTTGGTGAATTGGCCCAGCGGCAGATGCAGCGGCCCGCAGCTTGCCCTTTCAGGGCCCGACTGCTATAATGAAGAAAAAACCAGAACGGGAGGGGATGCCTGTGGAAATGCCGGAAAAAGGCCAGCCGCCTCATCTCCAGGAGCAGCTGGAGCAGGAGTGGCGGAAGGAGATGGGCCTGCCCCTCAAGCTGCTCATGCTGCTGCTGGTGCTGATCACCTACGGAGCGTCCATGACCATGATCGGCCTGTGCCGTGTGGGGGAAAAGCTCAGACAGTGGCGGCAGAGCTGATCCTTCGGTTTAAGCAGATTTTAACCCAATATGCCGAGATTCTGTGCTATAATCAAGTCATCAATTCTGCGCCCAGGCGCAGCACAGGAGGGAATTTTCATGATTGTTGTCACAACCCCCAGCATTGCGGGAAAAGAGATTGTGGGCTACCGGGGCGTCGTCTTCGGCGAGGTGGTGGCCGGCGTCAACTTTGTCAAGGACTTTGCGGCAGGGCTGTCCAACTTCTTCGGCGGCCGCTCCAGCAGCTATGAGGATGAGCTGATTCAGGCCCGGGAGCAGGCCATGAGCGAGATGATGCAGCGGGCCCACCAGGCCGGGGCCAACGCCATCGTGGGCGTGGACATCGACTATGAGGTGCTGGGTGCTGACAACGGCATGCTCATGGTCACCGCCTCGGGCACCGCCGTTGTGGTGGAATAAGCGGGCATCAAGTGCACAGGCTGTGGCCGGACATCGCTGAGGTGTCCGGCCCTTTTCCGTCTGAGGGTGGTTTTTCTTGCAATATGGGGACAATATTGGTAGAATAGACCCCGACAGAAAGAAGGAATTGACATGTCCAACCGCACGAAAGGAATTGTGTGCATCATCCTCTCCGCCCTTTGCTTTGCCCTGATGAACGCCTTTGTCCGCCTCTCCGGCGACCTGCCCAGCGTCCAGAAGAGCTTTTTCCGCAATTTTGTGGCCCTCTTTGTGGCTCTGTTTATCCTGCTCCGGGAGGGAGGGGGCTTCCGGCTGAAGCAGGGCACGCTGCCCTTTCACCTGCTCCGCTCCATTGCGGGGACGGTGGGCATCCTCTGCAACTTCTACGCCGTGGATCATCTGGTGCTTGCCAACGCCTCCATGCTCAACAAGATGTCCCCCTTCTTTGTGCTCATCTTCTCCTACCTGATTCTCCGGGAGAAGCTGAAGCCCGCCCAGGTGCTTATCGTCATCGCGGCCTTTGCGGGGAGCCTGTTCATCATTAAGCCAACCCCCGCCAACCTGGAGCTGATGCCCTCTCTGCTGGGCCTGCTGGGAGGACTGGGGGCCGGCTTTGCCTACACTATGGTGCGGAAAATGGGCCTTATGGGGGAGCGGAGCGCGCTGATCGTCTTCTTTTTCTCCACCTTCTCCTGCGTGGTGACCCTGCCCTGGGTGATCGCTCACTATGTCCCCATGACCGGGGGGCAGGTGCGCACCCTGCTGGGGGCGGGGCTGGCCGCCGCCGGGGGACAGTTCGGCATCACCAAGGCCTACACCTACGCCCCGGGCAAGGAGGTCAGCGTCTACGACTACACCCAGATTCTCTTCTCCGCCCTGCTGGGTTACTTCCTCTTCGGCCAGGTGCCGGACGGCTGGAGCTTTTTGGGCTATGTGCTGATCATCGGCGCGGCAGTGGTCATGTTCCTCTATAACAATGGGAAGCTGGGAAAGCGGGCGGCCTGACCCCGCTTACAGCGACTGATACAGTAAAATGGGTGAAACGATGAGAGACTACTTTGACATTCAGCTGACCCCCGACCAGCTCCGGGCTATGAGCAGCCTGGCCCTGGCCCACATGGGGGACTGCGTATATGAGATCTTAGTGCGGGGCTGGCTGTGCAGCGGCGGCCTGGAGGTGAACAAAAACCTCCACCGGGAGACGGTGGCTCTGGTGCGGGCGGGCGCCCAGGCGGACGCCCTGGACAAAATTCTCCCCCTGCTCACCCCAGAGGAGACCGGGGTGGTGCACCGGGGCCGCAACGCCAACGTCCATATGATTCCCAAGGGCGCCAGCCGGGGGGAGTATCGCAAGGCCACCGCCCTGGAGGCCCTGTTCGGCTGGCTCTACCTCCAGCACAAAACCGAGCGGATCAACCAGCTCTTTGACGCCATTATGACCCCGGCCGGGGGAGAGGAGGATGCCTGATGCCATTGGATGCCGCCTGCCTCACCGCCCTGGTGGGGGAGCTGCGCCCCACGCTGGAGGGGGCCAAGGTCGATAAAATCTTCCAGCCGGGACAGAACGAGGTAGTGCTCAACCTCCGCACCAAGGCGGGGAACCAGAAGCTGCTGCTCACCGCCAATCCCTCCCATCCCAGATTGCAGTTTACCGAGCTGAACCGGGAGAATCCCGCGGCGCCCCCCATGTTCTGCATGCTGCTGCGCAAGCATCTCACCGGGGCCCGGGTGCTGTCCGTCACCCAGCCCCCCATGGAGCGGGTGGTGGATCTGGAGCTGGAGACGCTGAATGAGCTGGGGGATCGGGTCAGCCGCCACCTGATTCTGGAGGCCATGGGCCGCCGCTCCAACCTGATTCTCACCGACGAGAACGGCCGGATCACCGACTGCCTGCGCAAGGTGGACGCGGAGCTGTCCCAGCTCCGTCCGGTGCTCCCCGGTCTCTATTACCACCTGCCCCCCGCCCGGGAGGACAAGCGGAACCCCCTGGAGACGGATCAGGAGACGCTGACCGCCCTGCTCTCTGCCGCCCCGGCGGAGACGGAGGTCAGCGCCTGGCTGCTGGACACCTTCGCCGGGCTCTCTCCCCTCCTCTGCCGGGAGATCGCCCATCGGGCGGGCGGGGACGTGGGGATCCGGCTGAACGCCCTGGATGAGCCGGGCCGGGAACGGCTGCTGGACAGCTTCCAGACCGTGCTGGAGGGCATTCACGCGCCCCAGCCCACCGCCCTCTTCAAAGCGGGGGAGCCCAAGGACTTCTCCTTCCTGCCCATCGGGCAGTACGAGGGCTATCTGGAGGCGAAGGGCTACGACAGCTTCTCCCAGCTTCTGGACGATTTCTACGCCGCCCGGGAGACCGGGGAGCGGGTGAAGCAGAAGGGGCAGTCCCTCATCAAGAGCCTGACCAACGCCCGGAACCGCCTGGCCAGGAAGATACAGCTCCAGACCAAGGAGCTGGCTCAGGCCCGGGACCGGGAGCAGTACCGGATCAGCGGCGACCTGATCACCGCCAACCTCTATCAGATGCGCAAGGGACAGAAGTCGTTGACTGCCGTCAACTATTATGATCCGGAGTGCAAAGAGCTGACCGTGGCCCTGGATCCCCTGCTCACTCCCCAGCAGAACGCCGCCAAGTACTATAAGCGCTACACCAAGGCCAAGACGGCGGACGCCGTCCTCACCGAGCAGCTGGCCCAGGGCCGGGAGGAGCTGGACTACCTGGACAGCGTGCTGGAATCCCTTCAGCGGGCAGAGGGGGAGCGGGATCTGAACGAGATCCGCCAGGAGCTGGAGGACGGGGGCTATCTCCGCACCCAGAAGAACGCCAAAAAACAGGCGAAGCGACCCCGGCCCCAGCCATTGGAATTTACCTCCTCCGCCGGACTGCGCATCTCGGTGGGGCGGAACAACACCCAGAACGACCAGCTCACCTGCAAGCTGGCGGGGAAGGGGGACATCTGGCTGCACACCCAGGGCATCCACGGGGCCCACGTCATCCTCTGGGCCCAGGGACAGGAGCCGGACGGGGAGAGCCTGTTGGAGGCCGCCCAGCTGGCCGCCTGGTTCTCCCAGGGCAGGGGCGGCAGCAAGATTCCGGTGGACTACACCCCGGTGAAATATGTGAAAAAGCCCGGCGGCGCCCGGCCCGGCATGGTGGTCTACACCACCTACCGTACCGCCTATGTGACGCCGGAGGAGACGCTGGTCAAGCGGCTGGCGGGAAAGTGAGGGGAGCGATGGAACTGGAGACCAAACGGTTGATCCTCCGACCCTGGCGGGAATCGGACGCCGAAGCCCTTTACAAGTATGCCCGGGATCCCCGGGTGGGGCCTGCCGCTGGCTGGCCGGTGCACACCAGCGTGGAGAACAGCCGGGAGATCATCCGCACCGTCCTCTCTGAGCCGGAGACCTACGCCGTGGTGCTCAAGGAGACGGGAGAGCCGGTGGGCAGTGCAGGACTGATGCTGCCCCCGGACGGCAATCTCCCCATGGGGCCGGGCGAGGGGGAGATCGGCTACTGGATCGGCGTCCCCTACTGGGGACAGGGCCTGATCCCCGAGGCAGTGGAGGCGCTGCTGGATCGGGGCTTTCAGGAGCTGGGCCTGCACACCGTCTGGTGCGGCTATTTTGAAGGTAACGACAAATCCCGCCGGGTACAGGTGAAGTGCGGCTTTCGCTTTCACCACATCCAGGCAGATGAACGAAGGACTTATGTAAACCTGATGACCCGGGCAGAGTGGGAGGCCCGACGGAAGGGATAAAGAATCCCCGGCAGACAGTTTTGGGCGTCTGCCGGGGATTTTGCATGTCTCGGGATAGGATGTTGCGGAAGATTACTTGTCCCCGCCGACAGGAGCGCTCTCCTGCTTGCGGGAGGAGAGGACCTTGAGCACCGCCAGCACCAGGGCCAGGAGAACCAGACCCACCAGGAAGCTGACCACGACGTTTTTGACGAAGCCGGCCACAATGTAGGTGACAAAGGAGATGCAGGCCACCAGGATGGCGTAGGGCATCTGAGTGGAGACGTGGTTGACGTGCTCGCACTGGGCGCCGGCAGAGGCCATAATGGTGGTGTCGGAGATGGGGGAGCAGTGGTCGCCGCAGACGGCGCCGGCCATGCAGGCGGAGATGCAGACGATGGCCATGGGGTTATCCATGGAGAACACGTTCTGCACGATGGGGATCAGGATGCCGAAGGTGCCCCAGGAGGTGCCGGTGGCGAAGGCCAGCAGGCAGCCGATGACAAAGATGATGGCGGGCAGGAAGGCCTGGAAGCCCTGGGCGTAGGTCTCCACCACGGCGGCCACATACTCGGCGGCGCCCAGGCTGTCGGTCATGGCCTTCAGCGTCCAGGCGAAGGAGAGAATCAGGATGGCGGGCACCATGGCCTTGAAGCCCTCGGGCAGGCAGCCCATGCAGCTGTGGAAGGAGAGCACCTTCCGGGAGACATAGAAGGCGATGGTCAGCAGCAGGGCAATGGAGGAGCCGATGACCAGGCCCACAGAGGCGTCGCTGTTGGCGAAGGCCTCCACAAAGCTGGCGCCGCTGAAGAAGCCGCCGGTGTAGATCATGCCCAGCACGCAGCTGACGATGAGGATAATGATGGGCAAAATCAGGTCGATGACAGAGCCCTTGCCCTTGACGTCGTCCTCAGCCAGCACATAGCCGGAGGGGCCGGTGGTGAGCAGGTCGCCCTTCTCCTGGGCGTTGCGCTCATGGAGGGCCATGGAGCCGAAGTCCACCTTGAGCAGGATAATGCCCACCATAAAGATGAGGGTGAACAGGGCGTAATAGTTGTAGGGGATGGCGCTGATGAACAGGCCCAGGCCGTCAGCTCCGTCCACGAAGCCGGTGACGGCGGCCGCCCAGGAGGAGATGGGGGCGATGATGCACACCGGAGCGGCGGTGGCGTCGATCAGATAGGCCAGCTTGGCCCGGGAGACCTTGTGGTTGTCGGTGACAGGCCGCATAACGCTGCCCACGGTGAGGCAGTTGAAGTAGTCGTCGATGAAGATGACCACGCCCAGCAGCACGGTGGCCAGCTGCGCGCCCACCCGGGACTTGATGTGGGTCTGGGCCCAGCGGCCGAAGGCGGCGGAGCCGCCCGCATTGTTCATCAGGCAGACCATGGCGCCCAGAATGACCAGGAAGATGAGAATGCCCATGTTCCAGGAGTCGGAGAGCACCGAGATAAAACCGTCGTTGATGATATGGGTCAGCGTGCCTTCAAAGCTGAAGCCGGCGTAGAACAGGCCGCCCACCAGGATGCCGACGAACAGGGAGCTGTAGACCTCCTTGGTGATCAGCGCCAGCGCAATGGCCACGATGGGCGGAACCAGCGCCCAAAAAGTAGCGTACATAGTTGTTTCCTTCCTCTCATATCGTTTTCTCTTTTTGACAGTATTCGCCGTCCTGAAAAAAAGAGAAGGGGGGCCAGGGTACCTATACCCCAGCCCCTTTGCTGTAGCTTATTTTACAATAGTGCTCGGCCTGTGTCAATTTTTTCCTGAAAATTTTCGATATTTTTGTGGAGAAAACGAAAAACAGAGCGCAGGAAGAGGGTCAATTGGTCTGATTTTGCGGTTCCCGGCAGACCGGAATGGTGAGGACTGCGGAAAATTCCGTCTCCTCCTTCCGGTATTGGAAGACGCCGCCCAGCTGCTGAACGATCCGCTCGCAGGTCTTGAGGCCGATGTTGGTGCTCTCCACCGGGTTGGGATTGTGGGGGACGAAGTTGTGCAGGGACACCCGGATGCAGTCGCCCTCCAGCTTCTGTTCAATGGACACCGGACGGCCGGGATCGGCGTACTTTTCGATATTGGAAAACAGGTTGTCAAACAGCCGCTTGACATAGACCGGATCCACCTCCACCAGGACCTGGCTTTCCAGACGCCGGTTTTCCACCTGCCAGCCCTGCTCCTGGAGCAGCACCTCGTGCTCGCCGATGAGCTGATCCAGCAGCACCCGGGCGTCGGTGAGCTCCAGGTTCAGGTCACAGTCCCGGTGGCCGAAGACCAGAAAGTACTGGAACAGCTTGTCCGCCAGCTCCTTGAGCTGAAAGGCGTTCTTTTTGCAGATGCCCAGATAGCTCCGGTAGGTCTCCTCCTGGCTGAAATCCCCCTCGTCCAGCAGCTCCAGGAAGCCCAGCAGGACGGTGAGAGGGGTGCGGATGTCATGGCTCATCCGGGTGATCAGGTCGCTGTTGGCGTTCCAGGCCTCCTGTTCCGCCCGCATCTCCCGCATAATGGAGTAGCGCATGGAGTCCACATGCTGGGCCAGGACGCCGATCTCATCCCGGTTGCGCACGGTGATGTGCCCCTCCAGATTGCCGCCGGCGATCTTTTCCACCTCCCGGGAGAGCTTGATGATCTGCTGAATGGTGCTCTGGTGATACCAGAGCATGACAAAGACAAAGATGGCGATGGACACCGCATAGGTGGCGATGGTGACGATCTCATAGAGAGGTTCCTCGGAGAAATCATAGATCGAGACCAGATAGGTACCGTCAGCAAATTCCACCGGGGCGCTGCCCATGCCGTAGCCGAAGGACTCCTCCATACTGTCGTCCTGAGTTGCCACCTCCGGGTTGTCCGCGGACTTCTCCAGAGAGGCGGCGGGAATCTCATCACTCTGGGCGGCATCGGAGATACCGTCGCCCTCCCCGGCGAAGGCGGAATAATAGGTGGCTTCATCCCACCAGCCGGAGTCCACCAGCACCTTGCCGCTCTTATCCTCCACCATCAGATAGATGTGGTTCTGATTTTTGGCCCAACGGACGATTTCCCGGGCGTTGTCCACATGCAGCTGCTTCTCCTGGACGAACTGAGAGAAATGGTTCAGCGCCTTCCGGCAGCGCTCGTTAGAAGCTTCCTCATCCAGATAGATATGATCAATGCTGTAGTCGCCCACGATTTTGACCGTGGCGCCGCAGGCCAGGCCCACTGCCAGGGCCAGCAGCAGGACGATGATAAACTTGATCTGGAGAGAATGGAAGCTGCCCCGCTTAGTCAATTTGGTACCCCCTCCCGTAGACGGTACGGATGAGGACGGGGTTGGCCGGGTCGTCTTCCAGCTTTTTGCGCAGCCGCTGGATATAGACCATAATGTTGTTGTCTGAGGAGGGCATATACTTGCTCTGCCATACCGCCTCATAGAGGGTCTTCACATCCAGAATCTCCCCCCGGTGGCTGAGCAGGAAGAGGAGGAGATCCATCTCCTTGTCAGTAAGCTTGATCTCCTGGCCGTGCTTTTTCACCTTGCGCAGCCGGGTATCCACCGACAGGGCGTCGGCAGCGCTGCCCCACAGGGTGGAGACGCTCTTCATGCCTCCGTAGACCCGGTAGCGGCGGATGAGGGAGCTCACCTTCATCAGCAGCTCGCTCTGGGAGAAGGGCTTGGCCAGGTAGTCGTCGCCTCCGTTTTCATAGGCCATGGCCTTGTCCTGCTCGGTGTTCCGGGCAGTGAGAAAGAGCAGGGGGGCCTTGGTGAAGATCCGGATCTGGCGGCAGGCCTCCAGGCCGGAGAGACCGGGCATCATAATGTCCATCAGAATCAGATCCAGCTCCGGATAGCGCTCGGCCATTTTCACCGCCTCCTGTCCGTTGGCGGCCTCCAGAACCTGATAGTTCTTGTTCTGCAGCAGAATGCGCAGCAGCTGCCGGATTTCCGGCTCATCATCTGCCACCAGAATGGTGCCGTTGGAGGGTTGCTTTTCCGCGCTCATATCACTCGTTCCTTCCGGAGAGCCGGGCCGGCGGAGGCCCGGCTCTGTTTGATTGCTTTATTATAATGCGTACTGAACAAAGCCGAAAGCCTTGAAAGCCAAGGCTTTCAAGG
>CAMELY010000026.1 GCA_945926565.1 uncultured Clostridia bacterium
TCGGAGAGGTACTCCAGACTCCGCTCCGCGTAGTAGTCCCAGCCCAGAATGGTGGTAAAGGCGAAGAACATGAGGCAGAGCATCAGCAGGAAGGAGCCCACCTTGGCCGGGAAGGGCAGGGCGTTCTGGAAGGCGTACATGGTGATCTCCGCGCCCTGCAGACCCAGCGCGGGATCCCAGGCGCCGGAGATGACGATGGCCAGGCCGGTCATGGTGCAGACGATGATGGTGTCGATAAAGGTGCCGGTCATGGTCACCAGGCCCTGACGGACCGGCTCCTTGGTCTGGGCGGCGGCGGCAGCGATGGGGGCGGAGCCAAGGCCGGCCTCGTTGGAGAAGATGCCCCGGGCCACGCCCTTCTGAATGGCGATCTTGATGGTCACGCCCACAATGCCGCCGGCCACTGCCTGGGGATTAAAGGCGCCGTAGAAAATCTGATACAGGGCGTTGGGAATGGCGGTGAAGTTGGTGATCAGGATGATCAGGCCGCAGGCCACATAGAGGATGGCCATGAAGGGCACGATGATCTCGGAAACCTTGGCGATCCGCTGGATGCCGCCGATGATGACCAGGGCGGCGCAGACGGTGACAATGAGGCCCACCACAATGGTGGTCACGGTGATATCCACCGCGGCGTCTCCGGAGCCGATGGTGAAGACCACATGGGCCTTGTCCGGGTCAAAGAAGTTCTGGGCGGCGGAGGTGATGCCGTTGATCTGGGTAATGGTGCCGATGCCCAGAGCGCCGGCCAGGACGGCAAAGAGGGAGAACAGCTTGCCCATCCACTTCCAGCTCTTGCCCATGCCCTTTTCAATGTAGTAGAAGGGGCCGCCCAGGACGTGGCCGTCGCTGTCGATCTCCCGGTATTTGACCGCCAGCAGGCCCTCTGCGTACTTGGTGGCCATGCCGAAGAAGGCGGCGATCTCCATCCACAGCAGGGCGCCGGGGCCGCCGGCGGCGATGGCGGAGGCCACGCCCACGATGTTGCCGGTACCGATGGTGGCAGAGAGGGCGGTGCACAGCGCGCCGAAGGAGGTGACCTCGCCGTGGCCGTCCTCCTCATTCTGCACCATGAATTTCAGCGCCTTGCCCAGGTGAAGCACCTGCACCAGGCCGGTGCGGATGGTCAGCCAGACGCCGCAGGCGATAATCAGTACAATCAGGGGCACGCCCCAGACCAGGTCGTCAATTTTCGAGACCACTTGTGTAAAGGCTTCCATAACAGTTTTCTCCTTTTCTCCTCAGCTGCGCGGCTTCCGGCAAAAGCGGCACGATGAACCGGAACGCGTCAAGTGAAACTATTTTATGGTCTATATACATTTCTGTCAACAAAAGTCGGTTAATTCCGCAATTTTTTCGGAACATTTTGTCGGAGTACCTAAAAATGTTTTCAAAATGTTTCCGTTTTTTGTTTTGCTTGACGGTATTTTGTCCTTAAATTTTTCGGAAAGATTCTTGAAAACCAAACAGTTTTCGGATCACTGCCGGACTTAACCGCTGTTTTCGTCGGAGCACGGGCCTTCGCCAAAGCGCAAAACTGCCCGGCAGCCGAAGCTGCCGGGCGGCGTGGGTGACCGTCTTTAATTGTCCTCCGTCTCCACCATCACATGGTCGGTGCCGTGGAGCTCAAATTCCTCCATATAGGCGTCCATGCGCTGGTGCAGCTCCTCCATATTGCTCTCGTCGATGGGGACGTCGTTCATATCCCGCCGGGCCAGCTCCTCAGCCAGAATGCGGAAGAAGATGGCGTCCTCATAGTCGGCAATCGCCTCATGAATGCCGCCGTTGACATAGGCGGGACTGGGCAGGGCCGCCGAGCCGAAGCGAATAGTAAGGGCTCCCATCCCCTCCTCCTCGGCCTTGGAGAACAACAGGCTCTGCACCTGGTCATAGTCCTGGAAGCGGTCCTCTCCCCGGGCGGAGTTGAGCACCCAGTTGCCGATGTAAGCCATGTCCAGCAGGCGGCGGAATTGCTTGGCCGTGAGCTTCAGTTCCATTCCCCACAACCTCCTCTCCAGGGCGGCGGCGCGAAAAGCCGCCTCACTCTGCCGCGTGCGCGGCATCGGGAAATTCAACTTATAGTATAGTATATTTCCGGGCATTGTCAATTGGCACCTGCTGTGAAATGTTTTCCGTCGGAATATCGTTGAATCGGCATTTTTCTGAGCCGGACAGGCGGAAAACAGGACGGCGCGGAAAAATGTCCTTGTCAAGCTCCGGCGGATGACGTATCATTATACTGACTCTGTATCAAAATCTATGCGCCAGGGAGGAAACCGTCTATGGATCACCGTCCCATTGGGGTCTTTGACTCCGGTCTGGGGGGCCTCACCGCCGTCCGGGAGCTGGCCAGCCGGATGCCCCAGGAAAACATCATCTACTTTGGCGACACCGGCCGGGTGCCCTACGGCAGCCGAGGCCGGGAGACCATTACCAAATATGCCCGCCAGGACGTGGCCTTTCTCCGCACCTTCGACCTGAAGGCGGTGGTCATCGCCTGCGGCACCGTCAGCTCCACCGCGCTGGACGCCCTCCGGCAGGAGCAGGACATCCCCGTCTTCGGCGTGGTAGAGCCCACCGCCGTCCGGGCGGTGGAGCTGACCCGGAACAATCGGATCGGCCTCATCGCCACCAGGGCCACCATCTCCACCGGGGCCTATGAGCGGGTGATCTGGGCCAACGCCCCGAGAGCTCAGATCTTCCCCGCCGCCTGTCCCCTCTTTGTCCCCCTGGTGGAAAACGGGCGGACCCAGCCGGGGGATGTGGTCATTGAGACGGTGGTCCGGGACTATCTCTCGCCCTTGAAGGAGGCGGGGGTGGACGTGCTGGTGCTGGGCTGCACCCACTATCCCCTGCTGCGGGAGGTCATCGCCAATTTCATGGGCCCGGAGGTGGCGCTGGTGGACTCCGGCGCCGAGGTGGCCCATCAGGTGGGCCGCTGGCTGGCCGAGCACGACCAGCTCGCCCCGGCGGAGCAGAAGGGGGCCAGCCGCTGGTACGTCAGCGACGCCCAAGCGGACTTCCGGGAGCTGGCCACCCGTTTTCTGGGCCGGCCGGTGACCGAGCCGGTGGGCAAGGTGGATATTGAAAAATACTGAGCCGTCCCCCCTGAGGACAGGCAGATAAGAGGAAATTGCAATGGCGACAGAAAAAGATGTCATGATCTCTATCCGGGGCTTTCAGGCCTATGAGGGCACCGAGAACGACCAGATGAGCCTGCTCACCGAGGGCAAGCTGCTCCCGGTGGAGGGGGGCTACCGGCTGAGCTACGAGGAGACCGAGCTCACCGGCATGGAGGGCACCACCACCGTCTTCCAGATCCAGGGCCCCCGGGTGACCCTGATGCGGACGGGCACCGTCTGCTCCCAGATGGTCTTTGAGCAGGGCCGCCGGCACCACTCCCTCTACAACACCCCCTACGGCAACCTGGAGGTGGGCATCTCCACCAGCCGGCTGTATTCCACCATCTCCCCGGAGGGGGGCAAGCTGGAGATCGACTACTCCATCGAGATTGACCACGCCCTGGCCGGGCGCAACAGCTTCCGCATCTCGGTGCGGGAGGCCCAGTCCCCGCTGAAGCAGTGAGCTGGCCCATGGAGGAAGCCCTGCCCGCCGCCGCCCGGCTGCTGACCGGAGCCCTTCTGGCCCTGGAGCGGCCGGTGCCCCGGCGAATCCCCCTGCGGCTGCGGGGGGAGGAGGGGCTGCTGCTCTCCGCCCTGCCCCGGCAGTGCGCCGTACCGGGAGAGGAGCCCTGCCTGCTGGCCCGGTCTCTGGCAGAGGCCGCCGATCCGGCGGGAACTCCCTTTTCAGAGGTTCGGGCGGAAAACGGCCTGCTGCTGCTGTCCTTCTCCCGGGACTGGATGCGCCGGGTGCTGGTATTCTACGCCGGTATTCCCTGGCCGGAGCCAAAAGCGCCAACCGGCCTGCGGCGGCAGGACGGAGGGGAGCCCACTTTTCTGCGGGACTACACCCTCCGGCGGTGCCGTGTGCTAGCCGGGCGGACGGAAGAGGCGGGGGAGCTCCCTGTGGGGCTGATCTGCCTGCTGGCTCAGGGGCCGGGAAACGCGCCGGAGCAGCGGAGCCTGGAGATCCTCCGGCGATACTGGCGTCTGCCCGCCAAGCAGCGGCGCAATCCCCTGCTGGCGGGGGCGGTTGGCCGGGCGGCCGGTTGGAA
This sequence comes from uncultured Clostridia bacterium, assembly GCA_945926565.1. Lineage (GTDB taxonomy): Bacteria > Bacillota > Clostridia > Oscillospirales > Oscillospiraceae > Onthomonas. The sequence goes on from CAMELY010000026.1 coordinate 4,175, forward strand.
CTTTTCATAATTGGATTCACAAAAAATTCACCTAAGCCCGCATTTATGCGGTATAATATCAAAAAATGCTATATTTGTCCGGCGGGTGCCGGCAAATGGCACAGAGAAACGAGGACCGAGCCATGACCAAAGTACTCATCGTGGAAGACGACCCCAATATTGCCCAGCTGCTGCAGCTGTACCTGGAAAAGGAGGGCTTTGAGACTCAGATTGCCCCGGACGGGGGCAAGGGGGTGGAGCTGTTTCGCAGCTATCACCCGGATCTGGTGCTGCTGGACCTGATGCTGCCGGTGATTGACGGCTGGGGGGTGCTGAAAAAGATCCGGGAGACAGACAAGACCCCCGTCATTATGCTCACCGCCAAGGGAGAGACCACCGACAAGGTCTCCGGCCTGGAGATGGGCGCGGACGACTACATCGTCAAGCCCTTTGAGATGAAGGAGGTGCTGGCCCGGATCCACGCCGTGCTGCGCCGCTACGGCGGAACCGAGGAGCAGAACCCCAAGAAGCTGACCTTTGACAAGCTGGTCATCAATATGGAGTCCTATGAGCTGCTGGTGGACGGCAAGCGGGTGGATACGCCCCCCAAGGAGATGGAGCTGCTCTTCCACCTGGCCTCCTCCCCCAACCGGGTGTTTACCCGCAACCAGCTGCTGGACGAGGTCTGGGGCTTTGACTACTTCGGCGACAGCCGGACGGTGGACGTGCATATCAAGCGCCTGCGGGAGAAGCTGGAGGGCGTGTCCGACCAGTGGAGCCTCAAGACGGTGTGGGGCGTGGGCTACAAGTTTGAGCTGATGACGGCCTGAGGGCCGGAGAAAGGGGGAGCTTTCCTTGAACAGCCTGTTCAAGCGGCATTTTGCCCTCACTGCCGGCATGATCCTGTTCTCCTTTGCCCTGCTGGGCTCCGCCTTTATGACGCTGAGCTATCAGTACGCGGTGCGGGATCAGAAGGCCAGCCTGGACAGCAAGGCGAATTACATGGCAGCCCTGACCAGCCAGCTGCTCAGCCGGGAAGTGGGCGTGGCCGACGAGGACTTTGAGGCCTATCTCACCGCTGCCGCCCGGCTCATCGATTCAGACGTGATCCTCTGCCAGCCGGACGGACAGGTGCTCTTCGGCAGCGGCGGCGGGGAGCCCACCGACGCCTGGGACGGCAAGTACATCCCCCAAGCGGCAGTGGAGAAGCTGCTCCAGGAGGGGCGCTACTCCGCCATGACCAGCCTGGGCATCTTCTCCGAGCGCCGGTTTGTCTCCGGGGCGCCGGTGACGGTGAACCGGGGCGGAACGCCGGAGATCCGGGGCCTGATTCTGGTGACCATCTCCACTGACGAGCTCACCGAGATGTGGCGGGGCTTTTCTGTGATCTTCTTCTTTACCGCCGTGGTGGTGCTGTGCATTGCCTTCCTCTCCTGCTCCGTCTCCTCCCGGCAGCAGACCAAGCCCCTGCAGGAGATGACCGACGTGGTGCGCCGGTTCGGTATGGGAGAGTATGACCTCCGGGCGGACGGCCACAACCGGAACGACGAGGTGGGAGAGCTGGCCCGGGCCTTCAACGCCATGGCCGACTCCATCGCCTGCGCCGAGCAGAAGCGGAGCGAGTTTGTGGCCAACATCTCTCATGAGCTCAAGACCCCCATGACCACCATTGCCGGCTTTGCCGACGGTATTCTGGACGGCACCATCCCGCCGGAAAAGGAGCGGGAGTACCTCCAGACCATCTCGGACGAGACCCGGCGGCTGGCCCGGCTGGTGCGTCGGATGCTGGATATGTCCCGGCTCCAGTCCGGGGATATGGTGCTCAGCCAGACGGAATTTGACGTGGTCGAGACCATGGCCCAGGTGCTCATCAGCCTGGAGGGTAAGATCAACGGCCGCAAGCTGGACGTGGACGCCCGGTTCCCCGACGGCCCGGTGCTGGTCTGGGGCGACCCAGACTCCATCACCCAGGTCTGCTACAACCTGATGGACAACGCCATCAAATTCTCCACCCCCGGCACGGTGATCGGGGTCTCCATTACCACCAAGGGGGGCAAGGCCTATGTCTCGGTGCGGAACACCGGAGAGACCATCCCGGAGGAGGAGCTGCCCCTCATCTTTGACCGGCTGCACAAGTCCGACCGCTCCCGGAGCCTGGACAAGGAGGGAGTGGGTCTGGGCCTCTATCTGGTCAAGACCATTTTGAACGAGCTGAAAGAGTCCATCACCGTCACCAGCAAGGACGGCGTCACCGAGTTTACCTTTACCCTGACCCTGGCCCGGTAACCGGAGCGGCGGGAGACAGGAAGAGAGAAGAGGAGCATCTATGTACGATCCAGAGGATATCCGCTATTCCAAGGGCGAGGAGCGCCCCCCCTGGGAGCTGAGCGAGAGCGGCAGGCTCCGGGAATGGTTTTCCTGCCGGGGGACAGAGGACGCCGGCGACCGGCACTGCCGGGAGGTAGAGGAGCAGAAGCGGGAGCGGATGCAGGCCCAAAGGCTCCGCCGTCGGCAGGCGGAGCAGAGCCGCACCGTCCGCGCTCCGGAGTCAGACGCCGCCGGAGAGCAGCCTCCCACACCCCCCCACAATCCCCGGGGTGACCGGTATATTTACCCGGAGTCCGGCCCCACCATCCGGCCCCGGAAGCGGTTTAGCGCCGCAGGCGTGGCGGTCATCATTGCCGTGGCCCTGGTGACCAGCCTGGTGATCAATCTGGGCGTCGCCGGCTGGCTGGAGGAGGAATCCTACGATGACGGCTGGGAGGATGACTGGTACCAAGAGCCGGTTCCCGATGAGGCCCCTGACTGGGAGGACGGAGACTGGGCGCAGCAGATTCCCGAGCCTGCTCAGGACCCCGCATCCGAGACGGAGTCCAGCGAGCTGGAGCGGGCGGAGCTGGCCCCGGAGCTGACGGTGGACATCCAGTCCGCCGAAGGGCTGGAGCCGCTGAGCTATCAGGCGCTGTACGCCAAATGTCTGCCCTCCACCGTCTCCATCACCGTCCTCAATGACGAGGGCATCGGCACCGGCACCGGCATCGTCATGACTGAGGACGGCTATATCCTCACCTGCAACCACGTCATCGAGGGGGGCAGAACCTGCCGGATCACCACCAGCGATGACGAGACCTATGAGGCCCTGCTGGTGGGGGGCGATGCCCAGACCGATCTGGCGGTGCTGAAAATCGAGGCGGAGGGGCTGACCCCCGCCCAGTTCGGAGATTCGGACGAGCTCACCGTGGGGGACGAGGCCCTGGCCATCGGCGATCCCCTGGGCACCGAGCTCCGGGGCACCCTGACCAACGGCATTATCTCCGCCATCAACCGGAATGTGACGGTGAACAGCTACTCCATGACCCTGATTCAGACCACCGCCGCCCTGAATTCCGGCAATTCCGGCGGCCCCCTGCTCAACATCTACGGCCAGGTGGTGGGGGTCAACAATATGAAGATGAACTCCAACGTGGTCACGGTGGAGGGGCTGGGCTTTGCCGTCCCCACCAGCGTGGTGCGGGAGATCGTCCCCACTCTGGCCTCCACAGGCAAGGTGAGCCGGCCTGTGCTGGGCATTACCTGCTACGGCATCGACCAGGAGACGGCGGAGCGCAATGGGGAGCCGGTCACCGGCCTGCGGGTGGCCTCCATCAGCGAGGGCTCTGACGCCTATGCCCAGGGCCTGCAGGTGGGGGACTATATCACCGCCGTCAACGGGGTGAACGTGGTCTCTGTGGCTGAGGTGAAGGAGATCATCCAGGATCTCTCCATCGGAGATACCGTGGAGCTGGAGGTTTACCGTATCAACGAGGAGAACGGGGAGGACGAGACCTTTTCCCTCACCGTGGCCCTGGTGGATCAGAGTGAGCTGAACTGACCGCTCCGGCAAAGCAGAATAAGACACCGCCTGTCCGGGGGATACTGAACGTATTCCAAAGACAGGCGGTGTTTTTATGCAGATTCGGGAGCTCATGTCAAAATCAGTGGTCTCGATTACGCCGGAGGAATCTGCCGCCCTGGCGGCACGACTGCTCACCCGGCACAATCTGGGCATGCTGCCGGTGTGCGGCCAGGACGGGCGGCTGGTGGGGGTGGTCACCGACCGGGATATTGTCACCCGCTGCCTGGCCGCCGGGCAGGATCCCTCCCGGGTGCCGGTGGAGGACATTATGACCCGGGAGCTGGAGACCCTCTCCCCTCAGGAGGAGGGGGAGGCGGCCCTGGCGCGGATGGCGGGCTGCCAGGTGCGGCGGCTGCCGGTGGTGGAGGAGGGCAAAGTGGTAGGCGTGCTCTCCCTGGCTGACCTGGCCCGGAGCCGCCGGTATGAGGCGGAGGCCGCCCAGGCCCTCTGCCAGATCTCGGAGAGCCTGGTGCGGCGGAGACGGCGATAGGGGTTCAGCGGATGCGTTTTTCGGTAGGGCGGAGGCTTGCCCCCGCCGTTTAGCAACGGAAAAACAGGCGCAGGAATCCCCCTGCGCCTGTTTTGCGGTAAAACTGCTGCTCCGCTTATTCCGGAAAAATCTCTCCCAGCACCCGATGGCTGGCCCGGCCGTCATCCATAGGGGTGTAGGTCTCGTTGAACTTCTGATAGGCCTCAGTGAACCGGAAGCCCCCCTGGAACTGATCCAGAATCGCCTCCTCCAGCTGCTCCTGGGTGCGGAGGATGGGGAAGGGCAGCTCCTTCAGGTCGATATAGAAGTCCCGGAGCTGGCCCTGATAGAGCTCCAGATCGTACATGAACAGGAGAATGGGCCGCTTGAGAATGGCGTAGTCGAAGAAGACGCTGGAGTAGTCGGTGATGAGCATATCCGAGATGATATACACCTCGTTCACGTCGTCCACATCGGCCACGTTGAACACCCGGCCCTCGTACTTGGCGAAGTCAAACTGGCTGGCCACAAAGTAGTGGGGCCGGAAGAGGATGACATAGTCCTCCCCCAGGGTGTCCAGCAGGTGGTCAAAGTCCATCTCCAGGGTGAAGCCGTAGGAATAGGCCTTGTCCAGCTTCTGGTTGTCCCGGAAGGTGGGGGCGTAGAGGATGACCTTCTTCCCCTCCGGCACCCCCAGACGGGCCTTGATGGCGGCCGCCTGCTCCGGGGTGTACCGGCTGAGAAAGTCGTTTCTGGGATAGCCCTGCTGGATGATCCGGACATGCTTGCCGTAGTCCCTCAGGGCGAAGGCGGAGGACAGCTTCTCCGTATAAAAGTCCGAGGGGGAGAGCAGGGTGGTGATCTTCTTCACCCGCTCCTGGTAGCGCTGGTGGATCTCCTGTGCGGTGTTGACACTGTTGCTGTCCACCTCGATGTCGCAGCCCAGCCGCTTGAGGGGGGTGCCGTGCCAGGTCTCAATCAGCTCCTGGCCCCGGCGCAGCCGGAAAAAGCCCAGGGGCATAGAGTTGGTGACAATATATTTTGCCCGGGCGCAGGCCAACTTGTGGGCCCGGGAGTTGTAGCGCACCACCTGGGTCCGGGGGCCGGCCAGTTGATTCTTTTGCTCCGCCTCCTCGGTGAGGGCCCAGATAAACCGGTAGTCCTGATATTTGGGGTCAGAGAGCATCTCCTGATACAGGGCCTTGGGGCTGCAGGTGTACTGCCGGCCCTGGAAGGCGTCGAAGACCACCAAATGCTCGTCCAGCTTGGTGGTGGCCCGGGTCAGGGCGTAGAGCCCCCGCACCCCCAGCTTGTAGCCTTTATAAATCGCCTGAAAGAGGGGGGACTTCCGTTTCAGGCCGCTGCGCACAGCGTCTTTGATTCCCATATTTATCTTCCCTTTCCAATTACGGTCTCTGTCACCCGGCGGGCCGCCTGTCCGTCGTCCAGCGGAGCAAACCGCCGGCGGAAGGCCTCCCACTCCGGCGTCCAGACAAACTGCTCCGTCTCCAAAATGGCGGGGGCCAGCTGCTCTTCCCGGGTGAGGATGGAGCCGGGCAGCTCGCTCAGGTCAAAATAGAAGCCCCGGAGATGATCCCGGTACTGCTCCAGGTCGTACATATAAAACAGAATCGGCCGCCTCAGATTGGCGTAGTCGAACATCGTGCTGGAGTAGTCGGTGACCATCAGGTCGGAGGCCAGGTACAGGTCATTGATCTCCTCCACCCCGGACACATCCAGCACAAAGCCGGGATAGGCGGAGAAGTCAAAGGCGGAGGCCACCAGATAGTGGGCCCGGAAGAGCACCACATACCCATCCCCCAGCTGCTCCCGCAGCCTGCCAAAGTCGATAGCCGGCCGGTAGTCATAGCCCCGGCCGGAGACATGCTGATCGTCCCGAAAGGTGGGGGTGTAGAGGATGGCCCGCTTGCCCTCCGGAATGCCCAGCCTTGCCCGGAGGGCCTGACGCTCCTCCTCTGTGGCGTTGATCAGCCGGTCGTTCCGGGGATAGCCCGCCTCCAGAACGGCGTCCCCTTTCCCCCAGCGCTCCAGCTGCCAGGCGGAGCGGAAGCAGGCGGAGGCAAAGGGGGAGGGCGACAGGAAATAGTCCACCTTTTCCCCCTCCAGCCGGTATTTCCGGTGGATCTCCGCCAGGGAGTTCATGGCGTTGCCTTCCTCCTGAATATCATAGCCCAGCCGCTTGAGGGGGGTGCCGTGCCAGCACTGGAGGTAGGTCTGCCCCCTTTTCGGGGCGATGTGCTCCGGGAGGGTGGAGTTGAACACCCAGTACCCCGCCCCGGCCATGGCCGCCTCAAAGGCTTTGCCCCCGAAGGGGATGACGCCGGTGCGGGGTGCGGCGGCCAGCGCGGAGAACTGCTCCGGCTCCTTCACCGCCCAGAGGAAGCGATAGTCCTGATAGGCGGGGGCAGACACCATATAGTCATAGATGGCCCGGGGACTGCAGGTGCAGTTTTTCCCGTGGTAGGAGCAGAAGAGGACACACTTGGGGTCCGGGACAATCCGCCCGGTGCGCAGCCGGTAGGCCCCGGCCCGGAGGACCCGCAGCACACGGCGCAGCAGCAGCCGAAGCCGGGGAAAACGCTTCACCAGGTCATAGGCGGTCTTTTTCAGGCCTTGGCCGGACATGGGCCTCCCTCCTTCTTTGCAGAGCTTTTACATGGGCATATTGTACCCTCTCTGAGCGGGGGTGTCAAGGAAGGTGCGTCTTCCGCGAAACTACCCGACGACACGTTTGAAACAAATAAGCACCGAAGGGGAGTTGTTCCTCTTCGGTGCTTGAATTTGCTGAACTTGTCCGGTCTTACTTGGCGTATTCCACGGCCTTGGTCTCCCGGATCAGGTTGACCTTGATCTGGCCGGGGTACTCCAGGTTCTCCTCGATCTGCTTGGCGATGTCCCGGGCCAGGATGACCATCTGGTCCTCGCTGATCTCCTCGGGCTTGACCATAATGCGGATCTCCCGGCCGGCCTGGATGGCGTAGGCCTTGTCCACGCCCCGGAAGGAGGAGGAGATCTCCTCCAGCCGCTCCAGGCGCTTGATATAGTTCTCCACGTTCTCGCGGCGGGCGCCGGGACGGGCGGCGGAGATGGCGTCGGCCGCCTGAACCAGGCAGGCCACAATGGTCTGGGGCTCCACATCGTTGTGGTGGGCGGCGATGGCATGGACGATGGCGTCGCTCTCCTTGTACCGCTTGGCCAGATCCACGCCGATCTGGACGTGAGAGCCCTCGATCTCGTGATCGACGCTCTTGCCCAGGTCGTGGAGCAGACCGGCCCGCTTGGCCTGGGCCACGTCGGCTCCGATCTCGGAGGCCAGCAGCCCGGCGATGTGGGACACCTCGATGCAGTGGTTGAGCACATTCTGACCGTAGCTGGTGCGGTAGTGCATCCGGCCCAGCAGGCGAACCAGCTCGGGGTGCAGAGAGTGGATATTGGTCTCAAAGATGGCCCGCTCGCCCTCCTGCTTAATGGTGGCCTCCACCTCGCGCTTGGCCTTCTCCACCATCTCCTCGATGCGGGCGGGATGGATGCGGCCGTCGGCGATGAGCCGCTCCAGGGCGATCCGGGTGATCTCCCGGCGGACGGGGTCGAAGCAGGAAATGGTGATGGCTTCGGGCGTGTCGTCGATAATCAGCTCCGCACCGGTGAGGGTTTCCAGTGTGCGGATGTTGCGGCCCTCACGGCCGATGATACGGCCCTTCATCTCGTCATTGGGCAGGGGCA
>CAMELY010000027.1 GCA_945926565.1 uncultured Clostridia bacterium
CCAAACAAATGCAACGCATTTGTTTGGAGAGCCTGTCGTTTTACGACAGGCTCAGGCTCCCTTCCCTGGGATTTCCTCGGAAAGGAGCCTGTTCTCTGTCTGTATTGGGTTTTACAGCATGACCTGTCCGGGGCCGGGCAGGTTCATCTGCCGCTTCCGGTTGGCCGACCAGGTCAGCTTGTCCGCCAAGGCCTGGGTGTCTCCCGTCTCGATGGCGGTGCGGTAGGCGTGGAGGTTTTTCTCCAGCCGGTCGATCACCTTGGTGAGAGCGGGGGCGTTCATGGAGAAGAGCTGGGTCCACAGCTCCACGTCCAGCGCGGCCACCCGGGTGCAGTCCCGGAAGGAGCCGCCCTCAAAGCCCCGGCACTGGAACAGGTCCTCGTCGTCGCAGACTGAGACGGCGATAATGTGCATCACCTGGCTGGTGTAGGCGATGATGGCATCGTGGCGCTCCGGGGTGGTGGTCACCACATCGGAGCAGCCGATGTAGGCGGAGACGCGGCGCATCAGCTCGATATGCTCCCGGGTGCTCTCTGCCCGGGGGGTGAGGATGAAATGCGCCCGCTGGAACATGGTGGGGAAGGAGTGCTCGATGCCGGAGAACTCGGTGCCCGCCATGGGATGGCAGCCGATAAAGTCCACCGCCGGCGGCAGCACCTTGGCCCCTTCCATAATGGCGGTCTTGATGCCGCCCACATCGGTGACCAGCGCCCCAGCCTTGAAGACGTCCTTGTACCGGGCCATATAGTCCACAATGCCCTGGGGATTCATGCACAGCCAGACCACATCCGCCTGGGGCAGCACCTCCATGGGGTCCAACGTCACCCGGTCGCAGACGCCGTGGCTCATGGCGTAGTCCGCCGTCTCCTGACGCCGCACCACACCCACGACCTCATAGTCCTCAAAGCCCCGCAGCGCCGCCGCCATGGAGCCGCCGATGAGGCCCAGGCCCACCACGGCGATGATCTTATCCTTGCTCATGTTCCGCTTCCTCTCCCCCACTGTTTGCTACACTTTAACGCATTTTACTGGAAAAGTCAACGGTGCCTCCCTCAGTACTGGGGCGGCTGCTGCTGTTGCTCCTGGGCAGCCTGCGCCTGGCCCCGGATGGCGTTGTACCACTGGGAGAAGGTGAACTGCTGATAGGGCACCAGGAACAGATTGCAGGCGATACTGACCACCACAGAGACAGGGTAGGCGATGGCGCCTGCCGCACCGGTCAGGATGGAAGCGCCCAGCAGCCAGAGGATAAAGGAGTAGTCCAGCAGGAACAGCTCCCACTTGCGGCCATGCATCAGCGCCTTGCTGCGCCGGAAGGCCTCCATCACCGGGCAGTCCGGGTCGTCCAGCAGGATATAGGGCACCATACGATAGCGGTAAGAGGCAATCAGGCCGGGAATGACCAGCAGCAGCGACCACAGGAAGATGAATAGATAAGCCAGCACCTCGGCCAGGATGATCTTGCCCGCCATATAGAACCGGGAGAACAATTCCCCGTAGCCCGGATCCTGTCCCCTCACCACGCCCATGGAGTAGCTCACATAGCCGTAGTTTACAATTGTGGAGTACAAGCCCAGCAGCACCATGACAAAGATGATGATTACGCCCTGAGAGCCCTGGAACATGCTCTGGAGGATATACTGCGCCTGATAGGCATTACCGGCCGCGATTGCGCCCTCCACCTCCGCCATGGGTCGCTGTACGGGCAGAAATGCCTGTACCAGCTCACTTACAAGGGTGGTCGCCAGCAGGTAGACCAGCGCCACCAGCCACGCCGCAGGCACGGCAGTGCGCATCCACTCCTTGGAGCGGCCCTTTAAAAATTTACGATCGATGGGATAAACACCATTCATTTCCATCGCTCCTCTCAATTTGGTGGATTCAGTATAGCACACTTCCCTATGGAAAGCAATTTCCGCCGTCTTTTTCGCTGTGGGCCGGGCGAATCCCTCTTTTCGCCTTTACAGTGCCCCGCTTTTTCGGTATAATACAGAATGAATAAATCTGTAAAGCGAGTTGATTGTTTCATGGCATCCATTCAATTTGATGAATACAAGGTCAAGCTGAACAACCTCCAGCCGGTGGTGGAGGAGCTGGGCAAGAGTCTCAACTTGGAGGCCGCCGCCCGGGAGCTGGAGATGCTCCAGGCCCAGGCCAGCGCCGACGGCTTCTGGAACGACATGGCCAAGGCCCAGAAGGTGACCCAGCGGATCAAGGTGCTCCAGGACAAGCTGGAGGCCCACCGGAAGCGGGAGGCCCAGCTGGAGGATCTGCTGGTGCTGTGCGAGATGGGCCAGGAGGAAGACGACGACTCCATGCTGGAGGAGCTGGAGGAGAGCTTTGCCAAGCTGGAGCAGGATCTGGAGGCCGCCCGGATGGAGACCCTGTTCACCGGGGAATATGACAGCTCCAACGCCATCATCACCTTCCACGCCGGCGCCGGCGGCACCGAGGCCCAGGACTGGGCCCAGATGCTCTTCCGGATGTACGTCCGCTGGGGCGAGCGCCACGGCTTTACCGTCAAGACCATGGACTACCAGGATGGCGACGAGGCGGGCATCAAGTCCGCCTGCCTTTCCATCGAGGGCCCCAACGCCTACGGCTATCTCCGGTCGGAGCACGGTGTCCACCGTCTGGTGCGGGTCTCCCCCTTTGACGCCAACGCCCGGCGGCAGACCTCCTTTGCCGCCATTGAGGTGATGCCGGAGCTGCCTGACGACATGGACGTGGAGATCCGGCAGGAGGACATTGAGATGCAGGTCTTCCGCTCCTCCGGTGCCGGCGGCCAGCACATCAACAAGACCTCCTCCGCCGTCCGGCTGATCCACAAGCCCACCGGCGTGGTGGTCTCCTGCCAGACCGAGCGGAGCCAGCTCCAGAACCGGGAGAACTGCATGCGGATGCTGCGGGCCAAGCTGGTGGAGATGAAGATGCAGCAGCACGCGGAGAAGATCTCCGACCTGAAGGGCGTCCAGATGAAGATCGAGTGGGGCAGCCAGATCCGCTCCTATGTCTTTATGCCCTACACCCTGGTCAAGGACACCCGCACCGCCTACGAGACCAGCAATGTCAACGCCGTCATGGACGGAGATCTGGATGGGTTTATCAACGCCTATCTGACCTGCGAGGCCACCGGTGAGTGGGCAACCAAGTAATCCGTTCTCTTTTCAGCGCATTTTGTTTCGTCGCTCTGTCGGGTTTCCGGCAGAGCGGCGCTGTTTTTGGGACGCGTCGCGGGAGGGATATGGATTCAGGGGCAGATCTCCCCGCCCCTTTTCTCCTTTTTTATAACTTTTTCTCCTCAAAACTCCCTTCCTTAAAATTTTTTAGGGTAGAATTTATAATTTCGAGTCTTTTCGTTCATAATCAGGACATAATTATGACTTATCTTCTATGGCAGAAAAAAGATGTGACCCCGCCACACCGGAACACATAAAGGAGTGTCTCAATCATGGGCTATAATATGTATGACAAAAATTACGGCAGCGGTTTTACGCCGGAAAACGACAACCGTCCCCCCGAGCAGCGCCCGGGCAATCAGGCCCCCGTCAGCGGCGAGTACCACTACAGCTACGGCTTCCAGCCGGCGGACGCCGAGTCCGCCTATCACGCCAACCCCACGCCTCCTCCCCAGCCGCCCAAGAAAAAGGCCCATTCCTCCGGCTCCCACAGCAAGGGGCTGAAGATCGTGGCGCTGGTGCTGGCCTGCCTGCTGGTGGGCGGCGGCGCAGGTGCAGGGGGCGCCTATCTGATGTTCAGCGCGCTGGGTGGCGACAGCTCCAGCATCGCTGAGGACGCCGGCACCGAAGAGGACGCCGGAAGCGCCGACAAGCCCAATGTCCAGGTCAGCGACCGGACGGAAAACACCGCCGCGGCAGCTCCCGTCTCCGCCGGGGACGCCATGACTCCCAGCCAGATCTATGACGCCTACTGCAACTCGGTGGTGAGCATCGAGGTGCAGACCGCCAACGGCATCGGCGCCGGCACCGGCTTCGTCATCTCGGACGACGGCTATATCCTCACCTGCTACCATGTGGTCAAGGGCTACCAGGCTCTGTCCTGCACCTTTATTGACTCCACCAGCTATGAGGCCACCTATGTGGGCGGCGATGAGGACGCCGACCTGGCGGTCATCAAGATCGAGCCCGCCGACGGCGCCTCCTTCACCCCTGTGGTCATCGGCGATTCTGACAAGCTGAGCGTAGGCGGCACTGTCACCGCCATCGGCAACGCCCTGGGCACCTTTGCCAACACCCTGACCTCCGGCACCGTCTCCGGTCTGGACCGGGCTCTGACCATGAGCGACGGCACCGTGATGAACGTGCTGCAGACCGACTGCACCGTCAACTCCGGCAACTCCGGCGGCCCCCTGTTCAATGAGTACGGCGAGGTCATCGGCGTGGTCAACGCCAAGTATTCCAGCAGCGGCTATTCCTCCGGCAACGCCTCCATCGAGGGCATCGGCTTTGCCATCCCCATCAACGACGCCATGGCCATTCTGGACGACCTGATCGAGCACGGCTATATCACCGGCAAGCCCTATCTGGGTATCACCGTCTCCACCGTCAGCAGCATCACCGCCCAGCAGTACTCCAACATGGTGGTAGGCGCCTACGTCCGCTCTGTCGAAGAGGGCTCCTGCTCCGAGAAGGCCGGCCTCCAGGTGGGCGACATCATCACCCAGGTGGAGGGTCAGGACATCACCACCTATGAGGAGCTGATCGACGCCAAGAACGCCCTCCGGGCCGGCGACGATATGACCCTCACCGTCTTCCGGGAGGGCAGCTACTACACCATCGTGGTCACTCTGGATGAGCTGGTGCCGGAGAGCGCCGCAGGCGACTCCTCCGACCAGCCCGCCGACGGCTCCGACGGCAGCTACCCCTACGGTTACGGCGGCCAGTACACCAACCCCTACGACTTCTTCAACGACTTCTTCGGCGGCCGCAACTGGTAACTTCAAACGCGAAAACACTCCCCCGGAGCACCGGACCTCGGTGCTCCGGGGGAGTATCCTGTTTTATGAAACCAAATTCAGCCGACGCTCTCCTCCAGCAGAATTCCCGCCTCCCGCAGGGCGGCGCAGACCCGCTGATAGGCCTCCTCGTCCGGGCAGCGGAGGGTGTGCAGGTGGATGCCGTCGGTCAGCAGGCTGAGGGGAGCCGCCTGCTCCCGGTCGGTCTGCTCCAAAAACTGCTGCACGTCATATCGGGAGGCCAGCTGCAGCTGTCCGGCCAACTGGCCGTAGAGGGGGTGCTCCACAATCACATCCAGCACGGTACAGCCGTTGTCCACGCAGAGGTACAGCTCCCGGGCCATGCCCTCCCGGTCATGGTGGCAGGCGATGGTACGGTTCAGCCCCTGATTCCGGCGCTGGAGCAGATAGCCTCTGGGGGTGGCATCGATGGCCTGGCCCCCGGCCCGGAGCAGAGCGATGTCCCCCACGATAATCTGCCGGCTGACGGAGAATTCCTTGGCCAGCGCCGTGGCGCTCAGGGGCCGCTCCGACTGGCTCAGACGGGCCAGAACCCCTTCCCGCCGCTGCTGCGCGTTCATGGACATCCCTCCTCTCCCATTTCTCTCCTAAATTGCGCTATTAGCATAGCGCACCGGGGCGGAATTGTCAAGACAGCTGTCTGTCTCACCGGGCCGTCCCATTTGCCCTTGACATCATATGTCTCCAATGTTAAAATAAATCAAACGATGCAAAACGATAGTTTTAAATTTGCTGTACAAAGGAGCTGACCTGTCATGAATTACAAATTGGAGCAGCTGGACGCCTTTACCGTCATCGGCTTCGAGCGGGTGATCTCCAACCAGACCGCCTACCGGGACTGCCCCGCCTTCTGGCAGGAATATCAGGATCGGTACATGTTTCCCCTTCTGTCCCGCGGCGTGCCTCAGGGCGATCTGGAGCAGGCCATCTGGGACAACCGGATCGGAGAGTTCGGCGTGTGCGTCTGCCTGGGCAACGACAGCTTCCGCTATCTGATCGCCGGCACCTACCAGGGCGGCCCGGTGCCGGAGGGGCTGACTCTCTTCTCCTTCCCCGCCTCCCTCTGGGCCAAGTTCACCACTCACGGGCCCATGCCAAAGGCCATTCAGGCGCTGAACACCCAGCTGTTCTCCGAGTTCCTGCCCAGCCACCCGGAGCTGGAGATGACCATGGGCGTCAATATAGAGTGGTACTCCAAGGGGGACTCCTGCGCAGCAGACTACGAGAGCGGCATCTGGATCCCCGTCCGGCAGAAGCGTTGACGTCTGTACAGGGAGGGATTTCTGTGAAACTGCTGGTAAACGCGCTGCTGAAGTTTGTCTCCGGCCTTGCGGCTGTGGGACTGCTGCTCTTTCTCCCCGCCGGAACCCTCCGCTATTGGAATGCCTGGCTGTTTTCCGCTCTGCTCTTTCTCCCCATGCTGATGGTAGGCATTCTACTGTTTCTCAAGGCCCCGGAGCTGCTGGAAAAGCGGCTGAACACCCGGGAGCAGGAGGGCACGCAAAAGGCGGTGGTGGCCCTGTCCGCTCTGATATTCTGCCTGGGCTTTGTGCTGGCGGGACTGGACTTCCGCTTTGGCTGGTCCCATATGCCTACCTGGCTTGTGGCGGCCGCTGCCGTACTCCAGCTGGTCTCCTACGGCCTGTATGCCGAGGTGATGCGGGAAAACGCCTATCTCTCCCGGACGGTGGAGATACAGGAGAATCAGAAGGTCATCGACACCGGCCTTTACGGCATCGTCCGACACCCCATGTATCTGGCGGTGACTTTGCTCTTTCTCACCATTCCCCTGGTGCTGGGCTCCTGGCCCTGCTTTGTGCTGTTTCTCTGCACCCCCGCCCTGCTGGTGCTGCGGATTCGGAATGAGGAGCAGGTACTGGAGCGGGGGCTCCCGGGCTATGCCGAATACCGGCAGCGGGTGCGCTGGCGGCTGATTCCCTTTATCTGGTGAAACTGTTTCTCCTGCGTCGCCGTCGAAAGAAAAAACAGGTACCGTTTTTCTCATTCAAAAACGGTACCTGTTTTGTTTTTCACTGCCTGTCCATCAGCACTTTTTCATGTGCTGGGCGGCGGATTTCAGCATCAGCTTTTTGGTGCCCACGTTGTCAAAGGCGATCTCCACCAGGGCGTCGCCTCCCATGGGAGTGACGGCGGTGATCATGCCCTTGCCGAAGGCGGTGTGCTCCACCATCTCGCCCTTTTTGAACTGGGCCAGCAGATTGGCGGACTGAACCACCTCGGAGGCGGTGACCTTGCGGCCCACGGTGGTGCGGCTGATGGAGCCGCCGCCCCCCAGACGGCCGCCCCGGGGCTCCGGGCGCTGCCGGCGGCGCTGGACGTAGCCATTGCCCTGGCCGTAGCCGCCGCTCTGTCCGCCGTAGCCGGGCCGGCTCTTGGACTGGAAGCCCACAATCCGCTCCCCCTCGTCCAGGACGCTGGCAGGGGCCTCCCGCTTCTCCTCGGTCTGCTCTCCGTCCGCCCAGCGGCCTCCGTACTCCCGGTGGTCGTCGGTATAGGTGCGGCCGCTCTTTTCCAGGTAGCTGTCGGGAATCTCCCCGGCAAACCGGGAGGGCCGGTTGCTGGTGGTGTGGCCGAAGATCATCCGATGGGTGGCGCAGGTGAGAAACAGCCGCTCCTTGGCCCGGGTCAGGGCCACATAGCACAGCCGCCGCTCCTCCTCCATCTCCTCCGGCTCGCCGATCACCCGCATGCCGGGGAAAATGCCCTCTTCCATGCCCACCACAAAAACGCAGGGGAACTCCAGGCCCTTGGCCGAGTGCATGGTCATCATCACCACGCAGTCATCGCTGTCCTCGCTGCTGTCCAGGTCGGTATACAGGGCCACCTCGTCCAAAAAGCCCGCCAGAGTGGGATCCTCGGCGTTTTCCAGATAGCCCAGAATGGAGCTGCGCAGCTCCTGGACGTTTTCAATCCGGGTGTGGTTCTCCAGGGTGTTCTTCGCCTCCAGGGCGGCCACATAGCCGGTGGCGGAGACCACCTCATCGTAGAACTCGGGAAGCTCCATGGTCTCCAGCTTGCTCCGCAGGCCCTCCAGCAGCTCGATAAAACCGGTGAGCTTGCTGGCGGACTTGGCCAGTTCCGGATAGCTCCGGGACTCGGCCAGCACCTGATACATGCTCTTTCCGTCCCGCCGGGCCAGCTCGGCGGCGGTGTCCACCGTTTTGGCGCCGATGCCCCGGGCGGGGGTGTTGACGATGCGGCGGAAGCGCAGGTCGTCCGCCGGGTTGTGGAGGACGCAGAGGTAGGCCAGCATGTCCTTGACCTCCGCCCGGTCGAAGAAGCGGATGCCGCCGAACACCTTGTAGGGGATGCCGTTGCGCTTGAAGGCGTACTCCAGGGCGTTGGACTGGACATTCATCCGGTAGAGAACGGCGTGGTCCTTCCAGCGCCGGCCCTGGCTGATGCCTGCGAGCACCTGGGCCGCCACAAACTGGGCCTCGTCGTTCTCATTCATGGCGGTGTAGAGCTTGATCTTCTCTCCCGCCCCGGCGTCCGTCCACAGGTTTTTGCCCTTGCGGCCCTGGTTATTCTTGATGACGGCGTTGGCCGCGTCCAGGATGTTCTGGGTAGAGCGGTAGTTCTGCTCCAGGCGGATGGTGCGGGCCCCGTCGTACTGCTCCTCAAAGGAGAGGATGTTCTCGATGGTGGCTCCCCGGAAGCGGTAGATGGACTGGTCGTCGTCGCCCACCACGCAGATATTCTCCCACTTGCCCGCCAAGGTGGAGGCCAGCAGATACTGCATATGGTTGGTGTCCTGATACTCGTCGATGAGGACGTAGCGGAACTTGTTCTGCCAGTAGCCCCGCACCTCCCCGTCGGAGAGCAGCAGCCGGACGGTACAGAAGATGAGGTCATCAAAGTCTAGGGCGTCCGCCTCCTTCAGGCGGGCCTCGTAGTCCACATAGATTTTGGCCATCTGGGTCAGGCGGAAGTCCCCCGCCTGCTCACACTCCCGGAGCCAGTCCTCCGCCATCAGCATCCGATCCTTGGCCTTGGAGATATAGGTCATCACCGTCCGGGGGGCGTAGGTCTTCTCATCCAGGTTCCGGGCCTTGAGAATCTCCTTGATCACCCGCTTGCAGTCGTCGGTGTCGTAGATGGTAAAGGAGCGGCTGTAGCCCAGCTGCTCGATGTCCCGGCGGAGGATGCGCACGCAGGCGGAGTGGAAGGTGGCCGCCCAGATGTCGTTGGCGCAGGGGCCCAGCTTGCGCTCCAGCCGCTCCTTCAGCTCTCCTGCCGCCTTATTGGTAAAGGTGATGGCCAGAATCGACCAGGGGGCGGCGGGATTCAGCTGGCAGAGCTGCTCCAGCTCCGGGGTATGGGCCTGCTCTGGATGGGCCGCGGCGGCCTCCAGGGCGGCCAGATCCCCCTCGGTCACCCAGTCGGGGACGTCGGTCTCAGCAGGGTCGGAGCCCCGGCCGTATTTGATGAGGTTGGCAATCCGGTTGATGAGGACGGTGGTCTTGCCGCTGCCCGCGCCGGCCAGCAGGAGCAGAGGCCCCTCGGTCATGAGGACGCCCTGACGCTGCTGGGGGTTCAGGTGCTGGAATTCCGCCTCGATAAAGGCCCTGCGCGCCTGGCAAAAGCGGTAGGCCTGGGATTCGTTCAGCATACGTTCACCTGATCTCTTTCTCTGTTTTCTCCTCTATTTTACGATAATTTCGGTCTCCGGTCAATTGATGAAAGGGGCAAAAACCGGGCGCGTCCCGGGGCGGAAGTTGGCCGTGCTCCAAGTGTCTCTCTCCAGCTTTTCCCAAAATGGGCATAAAAAAGCGGCGGTTGCAGAGCGTATCTGCCGCCGCCGAAATCCTCGCTGTCTGGCTGCCTAGTCAGTTGACAAACAGCTCCGCCCGCTTGTCAAAGTAGACCTTGTTGACGCCGATCATGACGGCGCTGACCACCAGCTGGCTGACTGTACTGGCATCCAGCACCGGCTCGCCCAGCACGGCCGAGGCCGCGATCATGTAGAGTATCGAAAGGGCCATATTGGCTCCCAGCAGGATCAGATACTGCTTCGGCGCCCTCTGGCAGTAGTGAGCCAGTTTTTGACGGACGACGATGGCCAGCACGGCCAGAGCCAGCATGCCTACGCCTACAATCAGATCCACCGCCCGAAGGCCGGGGAAAATGGTATAGGCCAGCTCCGGATCCAAGCCCTGGGACGAATAGGTGCTCCCGGTCAGCAGGCCGATGCCGTTGACTACTCCCAGGATGGCGCTGAGAAACAGCTGGAAATAGATGATAAATTTAAACCACTTCATGGTATGGTTCTGGCCTGCCGGCTGGCCCTGTGCTCCGCTGGGGGAAATCGCCCCGCAGTTGGGGCAGTGGTCATCCTGGGGCCCCAGAGCGGTGCCGCAGACCGGACAGTTTCTCTCCATTTCATATCCTCCCTTTCTCTTCCGGCGATTTCATTTCCGGAGATACTTCCATTGTATCGGATTCAGAAATTTTGTCAATGAGAAATGGCAAACTATTTGTTATTTTCAAATTTTTCTGCCGCTTACCGCCGGAAATCTGCCGCTGGGCGGAAGACTATGGTTTTGGCCCGCCGCTTCTGCTACAATAATACTACCGAAACAGAAGGAGGTCATGCCCTATGAAGGTTCATCTGGAGGTGATTCCCCCTGACCGGCCGGAGGAGGCCCGGCTCTCCCTCTGGCAGGAGACAGAGACGCGCTATCGGCTCTCCGCCCTGCTGGAGGAGGAGGGCTATCGCCGGGAGGCGCTGCTCTGCCGGCGGGGGGAGGAGCGCTGTCCGGTGCCCCTGCACCATATCCAGCTCATCCAGGTGGAGGGGGGCGAAACGGCGGTCTATGCGGGCGACGGGCGGTATCTCTGTCCCCTCCGGCTCTATGAGGCGGAGGAGCAGCTGGATAGCCGCTTTGTCCGCATCTCCCGCTTCGCCCTGGTCAATCTCACCCAGGTGCTCTGCTACCGTCCCCTGCTCAACGGGCTCATGGAGGTTACCCTCCGGTGCGGTCAGAAGAGCTACATCTCCCGGCGCTATCTGAAGGACGTCCGGGAGCAGCAAAGGAGGTTCTGTCATGAAACAACCTGACCCTGTCTCCGCCCTGACCGTCCTCCGGGAGGAACTGCGGGAGATCTTAACGGAGAGCCTGGGAATGGGCCTTGCCATGCTGCTGGTCTCTCTCTACACCCTGCATTGCAGCGACCAACCTCTGCTGCTCACCCTGCTGCCCTGGCTGCCCGCCTGGACGCTGCTCTTTCTGGCTGCGGCATTTCTTCTGGTCTGGCATCACCACCTGCCTCCGGAGGAGAATTCCTCCTTCGTGGGCATGGCGGTACCCTACACCCTCCAGGCACTCTGGGCGGTGGCCCTGTTCGTCTGCGCCTTTACCTCCTTCTCTCTGCTGCCGGTGCTGGTCTTTTCCGCACTGACTGCCGTCCTCTTCTGGCTGGCCGACTTTCTCCTCCTCCGCCGGGCTGCCAGTCAGATGAACAAGACCAACCGCCCCCTCCGCATGACCATCACCTATGACCTGGAGGAGCGGCCTTGCTCGGACGAGGCATTTTTCCGTGTGCTGGAGCAGCGCTGTATGGAGGAGCACAGCAGTCTGGAGTATGTGACCCGGGCTCAGCCCGCCCTTGTCCGGCTGGACGGCGTGCTCTGCGAGGTCAAGGTCCAGACCTATTACACGAAATATGGACTGCCAGCCTATGAACTGAAAGTGACGGAGATGCAGTGACCTGCTATCTGCCGGAAAGGAGTGTCTCCTATGCTGAGTTGGTTTCAAAAATCCTTCTGGGTTCCCTATGATGCTGTAGATTGTTATCCCACTGTTTCTGCTGCCCAGGCTGCAATCGCGGCCTACTGCGCGTGCAATCACTGGAGCTGTCAATTTCTCTCGGATGAAGAGGTTTCCATTGAAGGCAAACAGTACAAAATTTACCGGGGATACGAACCGGGCAGCCGCGGCTGCTATGGCATCAAATGCCAGGAAAGATAAACGCACAGCAAAACAACTCGGCAGCACACACGCTGCCGAGTTGTTGAGCCTGTCGTAAAACGACAGGCTCTCCAAACAAATGCGTTGCATTTGTTTGG
>CAMELY010000028.1 GCA_945926565.1 uncultured Clostridia bacterium
CTTTATTTTGTTGCTGACGCAACAAAACTCCTGCGGAGGGCTTCCTGAACTTTTAACCTCATTTGAAAACGCAAAACAGACTTTTTTGACAGTCTGAACAACTCGGCAGCACACACGCTGCCGAGTTGTTTTTGCGCTTATTCCACTGTCTTCAGCGACTCCACCATGTCAATTTTCCGCAGCTTGCGGCCCGCCGCCAGGTTGACCAGCAGTGCAAAGAGAATGGTGAGGGCCAATGCCAGGACATAGCTCAAGAGATGGGCCTCCCGGCCGAACATGACCAGCTCCACCTCCACGGTGGTGATCAGATAGGCGTGGAACCATTTTCCAAACAGAATACCCAGCGCCATGCCGATGAGGGTGAGCACCAGATTCTCCCGGAACACATAGTCCCGCATCTCCCGGTCCCGGAAGCCCAGCACCTTGAGGGTAGCCAGCTCCCGGAGCCGCTCGGTGATGTTGATGCTGGAGAGGTTATAGAGCACCACAAAGGCCAGGGCGGCGGCGGCAGAGATGATGATGATCACCGCCGGATAGACGCCGTTGAGCTGGTTGCGGATCATCTCCTGGGACTCCTTCTGGTAGTAGATGCCGGTGACACCGTCCAGCCCCATCAACCGGCTGCCCAGCCCCTCCCAGTCCGCCGTGTGCGGATAGGCCAACAGAATCTGGCTGTCCGCCGGATGCGTTCCAAAGGCCTGGGCATAGGCGTCCTTGGTCAAATAGATGTAGTGGCGGACATAGTTTTCCACGATGCCGGTGATGGGGATCTCGCCCCGGCGGTTGTCCTCCACCACGGTGATCGTATCCCCCACCGAGAGGCCCAGCAGCTCCGCCGTCTTCTCCGAGATCAGGGCGCCGGTCTCCTGCATCTCCACCGGCTCCTTGGTCAGCCGATCCCGGAAGTTCCAGAAGCCGTCCAGGTCGTCCGGCTTCTCCACTGCCAGCAGGTTGCCGTCCAGAGAGTAGCTGTCGCTCTCTAGGGTGACGGTGGCCAGATAGCAGGGGATGCTGCCGGTGATCTCCTCCTCTTCGGTCAGCGTCTCCAGCAGCTCCGCCTCCTCCGCTTCGGTCATATCCTCATCCGTGTAGAGAACGGCGGAGTAGGGGCTGATCTCACTGAACTGCAGATCCACCACGTCCATAATGGAGTCCCGCAGACCGAAGCCGGTGATCATCAGGCCGGTACAGCCAGCGATGCCGATGACGGTCATCCAGAACCGCTTTTTGTACCGGAAGAGGTTGCGGGCGGTGACCTTCTGGCTGAAGCTCATCCGCTTCCAGAGGAAAGGCAGATGCTCCAGCCAGACCCGCTTGCCGGGCTGGGGCGCCCGGGGCCGCATGAGGGCGGCGGGGGTGGATCGGAGGGCGGCCAGGGCGGCCACCAGCACCGCCACCGTACAGCAGGCCACCGCCGCCAGCAGGCAGGCAAGCGCCGTGGGCCAGGAGAAGGTGAGGGTCACCCCGGGGTAGTCATACATCACCTTCCAGCAGGTGACGATGACCCAGGGAATTCCGATACCGCCCAGCACCAGGCCGATGACGCCGCCCACCACCGAGGCCAGCAGGCCGTAGCCCACATATTTCCGGGCGATGTCCAGCTTGGAGTAGCCCAGGGCCTTGAGGCCGCCGATTTCCACCCGCTGCTCCTCCACCATCCGGGTCATGGCGGTGAGGCAGACCAGTGCCGCCACCAAAAAGAACACGGTTGGAAATACCAGGGCCAGCTTGGTCATCCGCTGGGCGTCCTGCTGATAGCTGGCAAAGCCCATATTGGCAGTGCGATCCAGGATGTACCACTCGGCGGGCTCGATGTCGTCCACCTCTCTCTGGCCGTCCTCAATCTCCTGCCGGGCGTCGGCCAGCTCCTGCTCCGCCTCCGCCTTTCCGTCGTTGTACTCTGTCAGGCCGTCGGCATACTCCGCTTCACCGTCGGTGAGCTCCTGATAGGCGTCCAGCAGCTCCTGCTCCCCGTCCCGAACCTCCTGTTCCGCGTCGTCCAGGTCAGACAGTCCGCTGTAGTACTCCCTCCAGCCCTCGTCCAGCTGGCTCCGGGCGTCCTCCACCTGGGTTTTCGCCCCGTCCAGCTTGGATTTGCTGGCCTCCAGGGTGGTCTTGGTGGAAGCCAGCAGCGCTCCGTTTTCCTCCAGCTGCGCTCTGCCGGCCGCCAGCTCTGTTCCGGTGGCCTCCAGGGTGGCCTTGCCCTCGTCCAGCTGTGCGCGGCTGGCCTCCAGGGTGACCGCGCTCTCATCCAGCTGCCCGCGGCTGGCCTCCAGGGTCACTTTTGTCTCGTCCAGCTGAGCACGGCCCGTCTCCAGGGCGGCCTTGCCCTCGTCCAGCTGGCTGCGGGTGGCCTCCAGCGTGACTTTTGCCTCATCCAGCTGCTTGCGGCTGGCCTCCAAGGCCGCTTTCGTCTCGTCCAACTGACTGCGGCTGGCCTCCAAAGTGCCCTTGCTCTCCTCCAGCTCCGCCTTGGCATCCTCCAGCGTTTGCTGTTCCTTCGCCAGCAGGGCGTTGACGGTCTCCTCGTCCAGCCCGGACGCCAGCAGCTGCTGCCGTTTCTCCTCCAGAGCCTGGGCCCCCGCTTCGTACTGCGTCAGGCCCTCCTCATAAGCGGCGAGGCCCTCGGTGTAAGCTGCCTCTCCCGCCTCATACTGAGCCAGGCCCTCGGCGTAGGCGTCCTCGCCTGCCTCATACTGGGCAAGGCCCTCGGCGTAAGCCGCCTCCCCCGCCTCGTACTGGGCAAGGTTCTGGCTGTACTCCGCCTCTCCCGCCTCGTATTGGGCAAGGCCCTCGGCGTAGGCCGCCTTCCCCGCCTCATACTGGGCAAGGCCGTCGGCGTAGGCGTCTTCGCCCGCCTGATATTCCGCAAGAGCGGCCTGGTACTGAGCATCGCCGCCCTCAAATTCCTTCAGGGCGGCCTGATACTGGGCATCGCCCTGCTGGTACTGGGCAAGGCCGTCCTCATAGGCCTTCTTGCCGTCCTGATACTCCTTCAGGCCGGCGCTGTAGTCCCGCTCGCCCTGATTCAGAGTGTCCTTGGCGTCGGAGAGCTCCTTCCGGCCATCCGTGATCTGCTGCCGGGCATCGGCCAGGTCGGCCTTTCCCTGCTCATAGTCCGCCCAGCCGTCATCCAGCTCTGTCCGGGCGTCGGTCAGCTCCTGCCAGCCGTCGGCCAGCTCCTGGTCCGCCTCCTCCTTGGCGTCGTAGTATTCCTGCCAGGCGTCGTCGATCTCCGCCTGGGCGTCCCCGATGACCTGTTGGGTTCTGGCCTCCTCCCGATGGGCCCGAATCGTCTCCAGGCGGTCGGTGTACTCAGCGACCAGATCCTCATAGGCGTCCTCGTAGGCGTTGAGGCCCTCCGCCCCCTCCACCTGAACGTAGAGGTCGGTAAAATAGTCCATGTCATAGGCCGACCGATCCAGGGTGACGATGGCGGAGACGCTGCCGTTGCCCAATGTGGAGGTGCCCCGGGAGAGGGAGACGTAGAGGGGACTCTGTCCCACGCCCACGATGGTGAAGGTGTCCTCCGCCAGGGTGTCCTCATAGGTTCCGGTGCCGGTGTCCAGGGTGATGGAGTCACCCAGCTCCAGACCCAGAGTGAGCAGCAGACTCTCCTCCACCAGGCACTCGTCCCCGCGCTGGGGCAGCCGCCCCTGGGTCACATTGGGGGCGTTCATGCCGCTCTCGCCCAGACTGATGGCCTTGACCACCAGGGTATCCTGGCCGCTGCCGCCGGAGGCCAGGGCGTCCACCGTGTAAAAGCCCTCCGCCGACTGGGTGCCCTCTGTCTCCGTCAGGGCGTCCACATCCGCCTGGGTCAGGCCCAGGGTGGACATCACATGGACGTCCATCAGCTGCTGGCGATCCAGATAGGCGTCCATGGAGGCCTTCATGTCCGGCGCCGCCATCCGCAGGCCAAAGAGGAAGCAGACGGCGATGACCACCAGCATGAGGATAGAGAAAAAGCGGCTCCGGGTCTTTCGGATCTCCCGGAACAGATCCTTGTTCAGTGCCCGCTTGCTCATATTACCACTCGATCTCCTCTACCGGTGTGGGGCTGGGGTTGGTCATCATCGCGGCCACCCGGCCGTTTTTAATCCGGATCACCCGATCCGCCATAGGGGTGAGGGCGGAGTTGTGGGTGATGACCACCACCGTCATCCCCCGCTGGCGGCAGGTATCCTGGAGCAGCTTGAGAATCTGCTTGCCGGTCATGTAGTCCAGGGCGCCGGTGGGCTCGTCGCAGAGCAGCAGCTTGGGATTTTTCGCCAGCGCCCGGGCGATGGCCACCCGCTGCTGCTCGCCGCCGGAGAGCTGGGCGGGGAAGTTGCCCATCCGCTCCTCCAGGCCCACATGGCGGAGCACCTCCTCCGCGGGCAGAGGATCCCGGCAGATCTGCGCCGCCAGCTCCACATTCTCCAGAGCGGTCAGGTTCTGCACCAGGTTGTAAAACTGGAAGACAAAGCCGATGTCATGCCGGCGGTACTCGGTGAGCTGCCGGGCATTACAGCCGCTGACCCGCTGGCCGTCCACCAGTATCTCGCCGCCGGAGCAGCTGTCCATGCCCCCCAGCAGGTTGAGCACCGTGGTCTTGCCCGCGCCGGAGGGGCCGACAATGACCACAAACTCCCCTTTTTCAATAGAGAAAGAGATGTCCTCCACCGCGTGGATGACCACCTCGCCCATCTGATACCGCTTTGAGACGTGCTCCAGTTGAATATAGGACATGGGAATCCCTCCCCTTTATAATTCGCTATATTTATCATACCATGCCCAACTTCCGGATACAATGGCAGTTCTGTGAACAATTGTTGTAAAACTGTTTCTGATGCGAAAGGCCCGCCGGAGCGGAATGCTCCGGCAGGCCGTTCAGACTGTCAAAAAAGTATGTCTGGCAATTTTAAATGAGGGCTAAAAGTTCAGGGGACCCTCTGCAAGAGTTTTGTTGCATAAGCAACAAAATAAAATCAAATCTGTTTTTTGGACGGGCGTGTACCGGCCAAAAGACACAGGGAGGCCGGGAGTGTGCGCGCGAAGCGCGTGCGCGGACGGCCGCATTTTCGAACCGAATGCTTGCATTCGGTTCGAGAGGCTGTCGTTTTTCGACAGCCTCAAAGGCCCGCCGGAGCGGAATGCTTCGGCGGGCCTTTGTGTCAAAAAGCAGTTTATCTGCCCTGTTTTCTCTGCTTTATCGCCCGGATCATCTGCTGCGCCATACCATAGACAGCCCATACAAGGCTGATGCCGGCAGCGATGGCCAGGGCATACTCGGCGGTGCGAAAGCCAAAGGCCCTCGCCTCTGCCCACTGGCCCCGGACTGCGCTACTCATGGCGTAGAACAGGGAGCCGCCGGGAATAGAGGGCATGACGCTGGGCACCAGGAACAGGGTGGCCGGCGCCCGGAGCCGCTTGGCCATCATCTCCGCATAGAGGGCCGCCGCCGCCGAGGCGATCAGACAGGCATAAAAGGCAGAGCCCAGCCGGGGCTCCAGCAACAGATAGACGCCCCAGTTGAGCACGCTCCCCAGGGCGGCAGGCAGCAGCAGCTGGGACCGCAGATGGAAGAGCAGGCAGTAGCCCATAGAGCCCAGAAAGGCGGAGAACAGCTGAATTGCAGCTTCCTTCATCTTATCCGCCCCCCAGAAGCATGATGGCAATCATAAAACCGCTGGCCAGCGCCCCCGCCCACAGCAGGCTCTCAGTCAGCCGCATAATGCCTGAAATCGTATCGCCCACAAAAATGTCCCGGATGGAGTTGGTCAGAGCCAGGCCGGGAATGAGCAGCATAATATCTCCGATCATCACCTTGTCCAGATGAAAGACGGGAGACAGCCGCACTGCGGCGCAGATCCCTCCGCCCACCAGCAGAGAGCAGAAGAAATAGAACACCACATTGTTGGGGCACAGCGGCGCCAGCCGCCGCTTGAGCAGGCAGATGACCAGCGCAAACAGGGCGGCCATCAGTCCGTCCCAGAGGGTGCCCCCAAAAAAGACGGCAAAGCCCATGGCCGCAAGCACACTGCCCGCATACAGGGTTGCGGGGTGCTCCGGCAGCGTCCGGGTGTGGATGGCCCGTCCCAGGGCCTTAAGGGGAATGGGACGGGCGCAGACCCGGCGGCTGAGCCGGTTCATCTCCTCCAGGCGGGTAAAATCGGTGGCCCCCGCTCCCCGGATCCGCCGGGTCTGGGTGCGCACCTCTCCGTCCGGGAAGGTGACTGTGAGGATGATGCTGGAGGTGATGGCAAACACATTGGTCTGCTGGGCCCCGTAGGCACTGCCCAGCCGCATCATGGTATCCTCAATCCGCTGGATCTCTGCCCCGGAGCGGAGCATGGACTCCCCCAGATCCAGCAGCAGATGGAGCAGCTGGGGCCGCTCCTCCCGCTCTATCGTCATTTGTCCACCCGCCTTCCCACGATTCTTCTCTTATCTGCATTATAGCATAGCCCAAAAGCCGGAACAAGGCAAAAACGGCCGCCGGAGTTCTCTTCCGACGGCAGTTTTGACGCGTCACAGGCGGATAATCTCCGCCCCCAGCAGCTCCGCCTCCTCCGGGCGGTGGGTGGTCAGCAGCAGCAGGCGATCTCCCCGGCGCTGGCGGACAAAGCGAATGGTGCGCAGCCGGGTCTCCTCGTCCAGGCCGGTGAAGGGCTCGTCCAGCAGCAGCACCTCCGAGGGGCAGAGCACCGCTCGGGCAATGGCCGCCCGGCGTTTCATCCCGCCGGAGAGCTCCCGCACCGGCTGGGTCAGGCAGTCCCGGGAGAGAATCTCCTCCAGCGCCCGAATAATCTGCCCCCGGTCCGGTTTTTGCTGCACCAGGACGGCATTGGTCACCGGGGAGAGGTGTTCAAACAGCCGGTCCTCCTGAAAGACCATGGACATCCGGCAGTCGGGAAAGCCCAGCAGCCTGCCGCCGTCCGGCGTCTCCAGCCCGGCAAAGAGCCGGAACAGAGTGGTCTTGCCCCCGCCGGAGGGGGCCATGAGGCAGTACGCCCCGCCGGGCCGGAAGTTCAGGGTCAGATCTCTCAGCACCGTCTGGGCACCGTAGCGCTTGGTCAGATGCTCACAGCCGCAGGTCATCGGTTCCCTCCATTCGGCCGGCAATCCGGCCCAACACCCACAGAAAGCCCCGCTCAAACAGAGCGCTGAGGACGACAATGACAAAGGTCCAGGCAAAGAGCCGGTCAATCTCCAGATAGATCTTGGCGAAATAGAGCTGCTGGCCGATGGAGTGCATCGGAGTGCCGATGACCTCCGCCGCCACGCCAGACTTCCAACTCATGCCCAGGGCCAGCTGGCAGCCGCTGGTGAGGGAGGGCAGCAGGGCGGGTAAGTAGACATAACGCAGCCGCTTCCAACCGCTCAGCCGGAACACCCGGGCCATCTCCAGCAGCTTGGCGTCCGCCCGGGCCAGTCCCTCCAGGGTCTGGAGGTAGAGGACGGGGAAGACGATGACAAAGACGATGACAAAGGTGAGATTCTGAGAGCCCACCCACACCAGGGCCAGAATGACAAAGCAGACCACCGGCACCGACTTCATAACGGTCACCGCCGGGGCGAGAATCTCTCCTGCTAAGGGACACCGGTGGGCCAGGGCGGCCAGAGCCACTCCGGCGCAGAAGGCCAGCAGAAAGCCCCCCGCGATGCGCAGCAGGGTAAAGGCCACCGTCTGCCAGAACTCTGCCGTCAACCCCATGGTGAGCAGCGCCCGAAAGGCCTCCACCGGCCCGGCCAGGATGACGCTCTGGTTCACCCAGAGGCTGGCCAGCTGCCAGAGGGCCAGCCAGCCCAGGGCGATGAGTACTTTTTTCCAGCCCGGCTTAGCCAAGGTAGTAGAAGTCGTCTCCGGGGAGATTGCCGCCCACGGAGGCGGGGTTCAGGTCAAAGAGCACCTGGAGGTAGGCGGAGACCATGTCCTTCATCTCCTGACCGGCCACGAAGGTCACGTTGCAGGCGGGGATGGCCTTCTCAGCCACGGCGGCCTTCTCCATAATGCCGAAGGTCTCGGTGAGCTGGGCGGCGCCGGCCACGTCCTCGGCCACATAGGCGGTGCTGGCCTCGTGATCGGCCAGGAACTGGGCCACCGCCTCCGGGTGCTCAGCCAGGAACTCATTGCGCACCACGGTGACGCCGGTGAGCAGGGAGGTCTCGCTGACCTTGTCCCACTCCTCGGTCAGGTTGAGCACCACAGAGAAGCCCTCCAGCTTGGCCACAGCGGCGGTGACAGCGGGCTGGGGCAGCAGGCCCACGCCCTCGGGGTCGGCGGTCAGAGCGGCAATGACCTCGGTGCCCTCAGACTGATACTGGACGTTGACGTCCTCCAGGCTCATGTCGTGCTGGGCCAGCAGATACTGGAGCACATAGTCGGGAGAGGTGCCCTGGCCGGGGAGATAGATGGTCTTGCCCGCCAGATCCTCGATGGAGGCGATGGAATCGTCGGCGCTGATGACATAGAGGACACCCAGAGTGTTCACGTCCAGGCAAGTGACGCCGGACTCGATCTTGCTGTACCAGATGGCTGCGGCGTTGGCGGGGATGAGGGCGATGTCCAGGTCCCCGGAGACCATGCCGGTCATCAGGGCGGAGGCGTCCGTCTCCATGGTAAAGCTGTAGTTGGCGTTCTCCTCACTCATCAGCTTGACCAGGCCGATGGAGGTGGGGCCCTTCAGAGAGCCCACCCGGGTGACCACCGTCTCGGTCTCCTCGGCCGGCTCCTCAGCGGGCGCTTCGGCAGGTTCTTCGGCAGGCTCCTCCTCCGGGGCGGCCTCCGGTTCCTGGGTCTCCTCCTGAGCGGGCTCCTCGGCGGGGGCTTCCTCTTGGGCGCTCTGTCCGCCGCAGGCGGCCAGGGCCAGCACCATGGCCAGGGCCAGCAGCAGGGAAAGCAGTTTTTTCATTTTTGTTTCCTCCTTGATGAGAAATTTCTTATCTCAATCGAATTCCGGCAGCAAAAAAGTCCATGCCGGAGGGCATGGACAGTCCACCCCGCAGGGCGGTCCTCCGTCTTTCCCCTCAGAACTTCTTCGGCGTCAGAACAGTATGAGATTTCGCTGATATCCTACCATATTTTTTCGCCCCTGGCAAGCCTGAGTTTGCAGAAAGGCAAAATACCCCGGAAGGAGCCTCTGCTCCCTCCGGGGCGATAAATCAGGCCTTCTTGCCGGTCTGATAGCGTTTGATTTTCTTGGTGGCAGTCTTCTCAAATTCCGTGTTGCGGAACCGGATCTTATGGATCTTCTTATGGTTGGGCTGGGTGGCGTTGAGCTTTTTCACCTGCTCCTCGATGGACTTGCGCACCTGCTCCTCCGGCAGACCGATGGTGTCATCGGGGAAGATCTCCGCGGTGATCGCCCCGTCCTCCTCGTAGGCCACCACCTCGGCCACCTCGGGGATCCGCTCAATGAGCTGCTCCAGTTCCTCGGGGGAGACGTTTTCGCCGTTTGCCAGGATGATCAGGTTCTTTGCCCGGCCGGTGATGAACAGGAAGCCGTCCTTGTCCACATAGCCCAGATCGCCGGTGCGGTACCAGCCGTCGATAAAGGCCTCGCCGGTGGCCTCGTCGTTGCGGTAGTAACCCATCATCACGTTGTCGCCCTTGACCTGAATCTCACCGATGCCGTCGGTGTCCGGGGCATAGACCCGGATGGAGACCTTGGGGACGATCTGGCCCACGCTGCCGTCCCGCCAGTAGTGGTTCCGGTTGACCGACAGGACGGGAGAGCACTCGGTGATGCCGTAGCCGTTGAGGATGCTGACGCCCAGGGAGCGGAACTCCTTTACATATCGGGGATCCAGAGGAGCGCCGCCGCAGATGATATACTCCAGCTCGCCGCCGAACTTGTCCAGCACGTCCTTGAACAGCTCCCGCCGCTTGTCCACGCCCACCTTGAGCATAGCGTCGCTGAGCTTCATGCCCTGGCGGAGCTTTTTCTCCTGGCCGGTCTTCCGGGCGGTGCGCCAGATGGTCTTGGAGAAGGTTTCCACGAACAGGGGCACCAGGAAGAGGGTTTTGGGCTTGGCAATGGGAATCTCCTTCATGAAGTCCGCCAGGCTGGAGTTGATAAAGATGGGCCGGCCGTAGTGGAACGCCTTCATGACGGCGGTGACCAGGCCGAAGGCGTGGTGGAAGGGCAGCACCGCCATGGTGCCCCCCTCCGGCGGGAAGAAGAGCTGCATGGTCAGAGAGATGTCCCGGGCCATATTGTGCTGGCTGAGCATGACCGCCTTGCTGATGCCGCTGGTACCGGAAGTGAAGAAGATGGTGGCCAGACGCTCCGGCTCCATTGTCAGGGCGTCATAGAGGTTGCGGCCCCGCTCATAGAACTTGCGGCCTTTGTCAATCCACTCGTCCATGTCGGCCATAGGCAGGATGCGCAGCTTGCCCAGCTTTTTCTTGCTGGCCTCCACCACGCTCAGGCAGTTCTTACTGACGACCACCAGCTCGGTGTCCGTCTGGTTCAGCAGCACGGTCACCTCTTCCTCGCTGAAGTCCTTTGCCAGCAGCACCGCCACATTGCCGGAGGTGACAATGGCGAAATAGGCCAGCAGCCACTGGTAGGAGTTTTCGCCCATAATGGCAATCTTGCGGCCCCGGACGCCCCGCTTGAGCAGATAGGTGCCTAGCCAGCGCACCTCCTGATAGAAATCGCTGTAGCTCTTCTCCACCAGGGTCTTGCGGTTGGGCATATAGCGGAAAGCGATCTGATCCGGCACCGAGACTGCCTTGATCTCCAGCATCTGGCGGAGATGGTCCAGAATGGGCAGGTCGTCATACAAGGGATAGGGACGATTTTTCATAGCCGCGCTTCATCCTCTCACACAAGGGCTCAGGCCCAAAACTTTCATAGGAAAACAATGTTATCATACCACAGATTGACTGGGATTGTCAAAATAAAGGGAAGATTTCCCCAAAATCACCGGGGGAATCCGCCCATTTTTGTTGCCAAGCCCCTCAGATTCTGCTACACTGTGGAAAAAATGTCGAGGAGGACGCAGGATGCAGTTTTATTTCGCCCCCATGGAGGGTGTCACCGGCAGCCTGTACCGCCGGATCCACGCCCAGTGCTTTCCCGGCATGGACCGGTACTTTATTCCCTTTCTGGAGCCCCGGGAAGGCAAGTGCTTTGACGGGCATGACAAGCGGGAGTGCGACCCGGAGGAGAATCGGGGGATTCCTGTGGTGCCTCAGCTTCTGACCAACCGGGCGGATCGCTTTCTGGAGGGAGCCCGCCGTCTGGCGGATCTGGGCTATGGAGAGGTCAATCTGAACCTGGGCTGTCCCGCCCGGACGGTGGTGACCCGGGGCAAGGGTTCCGGCCTGCTGGCGGATCTCCCGGCACTGGAGGCGCTGCTGGACGAAATCTTTGCCCGCTCTCCCCTGCCTGTCTCCATCAAGACCCGGCTGGGCGTGGATTCTGAGTCAGAATTTTCCAACCTGCTGGCCCTCTACCGGCGGTATCCCCTCACTGAGCTGATTGTCCACGCCCGGGTGCAGCGGGATCAGTATGTGGGCACGGTGCGCCGGGAGACCTTCCGGCTGGCTCTGGATGGGGCTCCCTGGCCGGTGTGCTATAACGGAGATCTCCGCTCCCCCGCCGCCTGCCGGGCCTTTCAGGGG
The DNA here is from genome assembly GCA_945926565.1 of uncultured Clostridia bacterium. Lineage (GTDB taxonomy): Bacteria > Bacillota > Clostridia > Oscillospirales > Oscillospiraceae > Onthomonas. The sequence goes on from CAMELY010000028.1 coordinate 11,618, forward strand.
GACTTTCCCCAGGTAGAGCGAGTGATGCTGGGCCGGGGGCTGGTGGCGAATCCCGGCCTGGTGCGGGAACTGCGCACCGGACAGCCGCTGACCCGTGAGGAGTTACGGACCTTCCATGACCGACTTTACGCCGAATATCGAGCACTGCTCTCCGGCGACCGGAATGTACTCTGCTGGATGAAGGAGCTCTGGTTTTACTGGATCTGCCTGTTCCCCGGAAGTGAGAAGGCGTATAAGGCCATCCGAAAGGCTCAGCGGAAAAGCGACTATGAGGAGGCAGTAGAACGGATCTTCGAAACTTGCCCTCTGTCTGTAGAGCCTGGATATTGGCGCTGACATTATCTCTCACCGGTTCGCCCCTGTTTCGGTTTCGGAACAGGGGCGACGCTGTAAACCGCCAAGCAACGCCAAAAAAGCGGTCAGTTCCAAGAACTAACCGCTTCTCTGTGTTGGCACTACCAAT
>CAMELY010000029.1 GCA_945926565.1 uncultured Clostridia bacterium
AGATGATGTCATAGCCGGTGACCAGCACGTCGGTGGGATAGAAATAGTCCAGATCCTCCGTCTTGTCCGGCCAGCCCAGGGTGGAGAAGGGCCACAGGGCAGAGGAGAACCAGGTGTCCAGCACGTCGGGATCCCGGGTGATGTTCTTGCTGCCGCACTGCTCGCAGCAGGTGGGATCCTCCCGGGTGACGGTCATATGGCCGCAGTCGGCGCAGTACCAGACGGGAATCTGATGGCCCCACCAGAGCTGGCGGGAGATGCACCAGTCATGGACGCCCTCCATCCAGTTCATATAGGTCTTGGAGAACCGGTCGGGGACAAACTGAGTCTCCCCGTCCCGGACCACCCGCATGGCCTCCTCGGCCAGGGGCTTCATCCGGACAAACCACTGGGCGGAGATGATGGGCTCCACGTCGTTGTGGCAGCGGTAGCAGGTGCCCACGTTGTGGGAGTAGTCCTCCACCTTCTCCATGAGGCCCATGGCCTCCAGGTCGGCCACCACCGCCTTGCGGCACTCGTAGCGGTCCATGCCCTCGTACTTGCCGCCATTGGCGTTGACCTTGCCGTTGTCGTCCAGCACCCGGATGACCTCCAGGTTGTGGCGCAGGCCCACCTCAAAGTCGTTGGGGTCGTGGGCGGGGGTCATCTTCACGCAGCCGGTGCCGAAGTCCATCTCCACATAGTCGTCGGCCACGATGGGGATCTCCCGGTTCATAATGGGCAGGATGCAGGTCTTGCCCACCAGATCCTTGTACCGCTCGTCCTTGGGGTTGACGGCCACGCCGGTGTCGCCCATCATGGTCTCCGGGCGGGTGGTGGCCACCACCAGATACTTGGTGGGGTCGTCCTTCAGGGGGTAGCGCATGTGCCACAGATGGCCGGGCTTATCCTGATACTCCACCTCGGCGTCGGACAGGGCGGTGACGCAGTGGGGGCACCAGTTGATGATCCGGCTGCCCTTGTAGATCAGGTTCTTCTCATACAGGGAGACGAACACCTCCCGCACCGCCTTGGAGCAGCCCTCGTCCATAGTGAAGCGCTGGCGCTCCCAGTCGCAGGAGGCGCCCAGCTTCTTCTGCTGCTGGACAATCCGGTTGCCGTACTTGTGCTTCCAGTCCCAGACCCGCTCCAGGAACTTCTCCCGGCCCAGGTCATACCGGGTCAGGCCCTCCTTGGTGCGCAGCTCCTCCTCCACCTTGATCTGGGTGGCGATGCCGGCGTGGTCGGTACCGGGGACCCAGAGGGCGGCGTAGCCCTGCATCCGCTTGAAGCGGATCAGGATATCCTGCAGGGTCGCGTCCATGGCGTGGCCCATGTGCAGCTGGCCGGTAACGTTGGGGGGCGGCATGACGATGGTGAAGGGCTTCTTGTCCGGATCCCGGTGGCCCCGGAAGCAGCCGTTTTTCTCCCACATCTCGTAGATCTGGGACTCCACCTTCTGCGGCTCATAGATCTTTGGCAGTTCTCTTGCCATGTGTTTTCACGCTCCGTTCAATATTTCTCCTGTTGGAGGATTCCGGCTCCGGGCGGCAAAAACGCCCTGAGCCATTGGGCTCAGGGCGAACATAGTCCGTGGTACCACCTGAATTCAGACAGAAAACCGTCTGCGCTCTGCCCGGTAACGGCGGGAATCCGGCAGCCCCTACTCTGTTCAGGGCCGCAGCTCAGGGGCGACCTTCCGCAGCCGCCTCAGAGCGCCTCTCATCAAAACGGCGCCTCTCTTGACATCGGCGGGGTTGCGTACTCCTCCCCATCAAAGCTGTTCAAAACTAGAAACAGTATAGCCAACCCTGTCCCTCTTGTCAAGGGAAGCGGGAGATTTTTGCGGTTTTTCTCTCCTTCCCTTGCTTTTTTCACCGTTTTGCATATAATGAATCCTGCAAGTGAAGTTTAAGAAGCATACGACCGTATCTGTAGGAGAGCCAATTATGTCTGAACGAAATCGCGTTGTCATCACGGGCATGGGGGCAGTGACCCCCATCGGCACCGGTGTGGAAGTCTATTGGAACAACCTGGTTGCCGGCAAGTGCGGCATTGACCGTCTGACCCATCTGGACGTGTCCGGACTGCCGGTGCAGATCGGCGGCGAGGTGCGGGACTTTGATCCCACAAAGTTCATCCCCCGCAATCAGGTGAGCAAGATGGCCCGGTTCACCCAGTTTGCCTATGCCGCCGCCGGAGAGGCGCTGGCGGACAGCGGCGTCACCATCGACCCCCAGCGCACCGGACTGGTCATGGGCACCGCCATGAACGGGGTCGCGGAGATCTGCGAGACCCAGGAGCAGTACACCAAGACCGGCAAAAAGATCTCTCCCCGGTTCGTCCCCAAGGTGCTGGGCAATATGGCCGCCTGCCAGATCGCCATGGCCCACGACATCCAGGGCCCTAGCTTCACCCTGAACACCGCCTGCTCCTCCGGCATCGACGCCATCACCCTCTCGGTGATGCTGCTCCGGGCGGGAAACGCCGACGTCATGCTGGCAGTGGGGGGCGAGTCCATCGCCTGCGCCCCGGTGATCTCCTCCCTGGCCACCAGCAACGCCCTGAGCCGGAACAACGACGACCCCAGGCACGCCAGCTGCCCCTTTGACACAAAGCGGGACGGCTTTGTCATGGGCGAGGGCGGCGGCGCTCTGGTGCTGGAGACCGAGTCCCACGCCCTGGCCCGGGGGGCCCACATCTATGGCGAGATTCTGGGCTGTGCCAATAACAACGACGCCTATCATATCACCTCTCCCCGGCCCCACGGGGAGGGCGGCGCCCACTGCATGGCCCTGGCCCTGGCGGACGCGGGCGTCCGTCCGGAGCAGGTGGGCTATGTGAACGCCCACGGCACCTCCACCCCGGTGGGGGACGTGCTGGAGTGCGACGCCATCCGCACCGTCTTCGGGGACTATGCCGCCCAGCTCCCCGTCTCCTCCACCAAGGGAGCCACCGGCCATCTCATGGGGGCAGGGGGCATTACCGAGGTGATCGCCTGCGTTCTGGGCATCCGGGACGGCGTCCTGCCTCCCACCCTCAACGTCACAGATCCCGACCCCGCCTGCGGCCTGGACTGCGTCCCCCTCGCCGCCCGGCCCAAGGAGTACGATATCGCCATGTCCAACGCCTTCGGCTTCGGCGGCCAGAACGCCAGCGTGGTGGTGGGCCGGTACCGGCCCTGACCTTTCTGCACAGCATCGCCTGATCCAATCCGGGTCCGGCGATGTTTTTTCTTTTTCCGCGCAGCATTTGACCCTGTTTTTCCGTCTTAGTATAATAGAAGAGGCAATCATCGACGTTGAGCTGCATTTCCTGCATCATTCAAGAGAGGAGGTCTCCCCATGCGTCCGCTCCCTTCGGTCACCGCCGCCTACTCCCTCGCCCACTTTGCCGTGGACTTCGGCTGTGCCTTTGCCGTCTGCTCCGCCTGTGCCGGAGATCCCCTCTGTTTTCTGCTCTACAACTTCTGCGCCTTTGCCCTCCAGATGCCGCTGGGACTGCTGGCGGACCGCCGGGGCCGGGGGCTGGGCTTTGCCTGTCTCGGCGGGCTGCTGGTGGCGGGGATGTGCTGTCTCCCCGCTTTCAACTGGGCTGGCTGCCTGGTGCTGGGACTGGGCAACGGCCTGTTCCACATCGGCGGCGGATTGGACGTGCTCCGGCTCTCCGGACGAAAGGCCTCCCCTCTGGGGGTCTTTGTCTCTCCCGGGGCGGCGGGGCTCTATCTGGGCACTCTGCTGGGCAAGTCCGGCTTTCCCGTTCTGGCCGCCGCCGGGCTGGTGCTGCTGTGCACCCTGATCCCCGCCTTTGTCTGCTCTTCCGATCCCTTCCCCCGGCCCAGGCCGGTACAATTGCCGCCGGTCTCCCTCCTGCCCCAGGCCCTGCTGCTCTTTCTGGTGGTGGTGCTCCGCTCCTATGGCGGGATGCTGGCCGGCTTCTCCTGGAAGGAGGGCATTTTCATTCCCCTGTCCGTGGCCGCCGTGGTGCTGGGCAAGACGGCGGGAGGCTTCGTCTGCGACCGGCTGGGCGCCAGGCTCACCGCTGCCGTCTCTCTCCTGGCCGTCGGACTGCTCTTTGCCCTGGGGGCCGCCAGCCCGATTGCCGGACTGCCCGGCCTGTTTCTCTTCAACATGACCATGCCGGTGACCCTGTGGGCGCTGGCGCAGATCATGCCGGGGTGCAAGGCGTTCTCCTTTGGGCTCCTCACCTTTGGACTGTTTCTCGGCTTTCTCCCCCTCTATCTGGGCTGGAGCAGTCTCTCCGGCCCTGCCCTGGGGGTTGTCGCCCTGCTGTCCTGCCTGCTGCTCCTGCCCGGACTGGGCGGAGGAGAGACGTGATGGCGGCGGCGCTGGCGCAGTCCCTGATTGTCTCTCTGCTGCTCACCCTGGCGCTGGAGGAGCTGTTCGCCCTGGTCTGGGGACTCCGGGGCCGGGATCTCAAGCTGGTTTTTCTCATAAACCTGCTCACCAACCCCCTGGCGGTCTCCGCCCACTTTGCCCTCTGCCGTCTGTGGGGCCTGCCCGAGATTCCGGTGGTACCGGTCATTGAGAGCCTTGTTGTGCTGACCGAAGGGGTCTGCTGCCGGAGTCTGGGGGAAAAGATTCGCCATCCCTGGGCCTTTGCCCTGGCCGTCAACCTGTTTTCCTACGGTACCGGTGTACTGCTGCAAGCGATTCTGTAAAGGAGGTCATTCCTATGAAGAAAACCCGTCCCCTCTCCCTGCTGCTCCTACTGTTTCTGACCTGCGCCCTGTTTCTCCCCGCCCGGGCGGACATCCTCTGGGAGCCCATCGGCAACCGCTTCTACGAGGCCCACTATGAGGAGTGCCAGGTCATCGACCGCACCTACTACGTCCCCGAGGGCAGCTCCCTGAACCTCTACCAGTCCCCGGAAGACGGCGCCGTCCTCAAGGAGCTGAACGCTCTGGACAGAATTTATGTCAACCAGTCTCTGGAGTGGGACGGCGAGCTGTGGGCGGTGGGCTATCCTGTGGGCGACTATGAGACAGAGGGCTGGTTCCGACTGGGACGGCTGCAATTGGAGTATGACCACCAGTCTTTCTGTGAGGACTACTCGGACACCTTCACCGACTACGAGGGTCAGCTGGAGGGCTATCGGATTCAGGATCAGATCTACAGCTGGACTTATCCCGGCTCCGGCATTTCGGACCGCAGTCTGGAGGAGATCAACCTGGACTACTCCGAGCTGACCTGCCAATCTGTCTACACTGACCCGGAGGGGGGCCAGTGGGGCTATGTGGGCTACTACATGGGCCGCTTCGGCTGGGTCTATCTGGACGACCCGGAAAATCCCGAGCCCCCCGCCTTCCCCCAGCAGGCGGAAGCCACAGTCACCGAGACCGGGCCGGAGGAGGCCCCCTCTGTCTCACCATTGGCTCTGGTGTTCGTCCTGGTCGTGCTGGTGGCGGCGGTCACCGCTGTGCTGCTGTGGCGGATGAAGAAAACGCAGAAGAAGTGAGCAAATAGGGCAAAAGGCGGAAGCGGCACAACACCGCTTCCGCCTCATCTCATTTCTGCTCACACATACCCGTACAGCCCCCGGACGCTGACCTCGCCGGAGGTCACCGTCTCCTCCCGGCCATCGGGATAGCGCACCACCAGCCCAAACTGGTCGTCCACCGCCACCGCCGTGGCCGTCCGTTCCTCCCCGCCGGGGCGCACCAGCCGGACCTCCCGGCCCAGAGTGATGCAGTCACGCCGGTACTGCTCCAAATAGGGCCGCCGGTTCCCCGCCAGCCAGTCGCAGTACATCCTGTCCAGGGCATTGAGCAGGCAGGCCGCCAGATGCCCCCGGGGGACCGGATGGCCCACCGCCTGGGCGATGGAGCCGGCGATGGGGCGCAGCTTCTCCGGCCAGTCCGACTCACTCTGGTTCACATTGACGCCGATGCCGGGAATGACATACTGGAGGGCTCCGCTCTCCCCCTCGATGGCCATCTCGGTGAGAATGCCGCAGACCTTGTGGCCGTTCATAATGATGTCATTGGTCCACTTGATCTGGGGCCGAAGGCCGGTGGCCGCCTCAATTCCGTCGCACACCGCCACCGCCACATAGGCGGTCAGGTTCACCGCCTGGGCGGGGGGCACCTCCGGCCGGAGCAGCAGGGAGAAGTAGATGCCCTTCCCCTCGGGAGAGGCAAAGCTCCGCCCTAACCGGCCCCTGCCCCCGGTCTGCTGATCCGCCACGGCAGCGGCGCCGTCCGGGAGCCCCTTCTGGGCCTCCCGCTTCAGGTAATTGTTGGTGGAGTCGATGACCGGAAAGACCTCCAGGCGCTTCGCCACCCGCCGGGTGTCGAGGTCGGGCAGAATCTCCCCCTCGGTCAGCCTGTCCGGGGACTCCACCAGCCGGTAGCCCCGATTGGTCACCGAGTCAATGGTATATCCCTCCTGCCGCAGGCTGTCGATGGCCTTCCAGACGGCGGCCCGGCTGATGCCCAGCTGGCGGCTCACCTCGCCGCCGGAGAGATAGCCCTCGGTCTGCTTCAAGAGGGCGAGAATTTTCTGCTTGCTCATGGCCCTTCCTCCTGTCAGAATGGGTGTTCTATTTTGTATTGTAGCACAGGGCCGGAATTCTGGCAAATGAAAGCCGCTCCGCTTCGGGCAGGCTGCCCATTTCTTTTTTCAGTCCGATGCGGTATAATAAGGCTCCCGGCCTTTCCCGTGGCCCATTCCATTTTCCAAGGAGGAACTCATGAACGAACGTGAAGTCGCAGAGCTCCGCCGCAGATTCAAGGCGGATAAGAGCAATATTACCCACGTCTGTGGTTGTTATGTCAACGAAAGCAAGGAGATCATTTCCGAATTTGACCAGTCCCTGGCCACCCTCAGCGAGGAGGAGAGCGAAAAGCTGCTGGCCATTCTCCGGCGCACCCTGTCCGGCACCCTGGGCCGGAACCTGCTGGACATCACCTTCGAGACCAAGCAGGTGGTGGAGGGGGCGGAGCACCGGCTGCTCATGTCCCTGCGCAGCTCCGCCCTCAAGGACAAGGAGGCACTTCAGACCTTTTTCCAACACGCCATCCAGTCCCTGGATCTGGAGAGGAACTATCTGATTCTGCTGGCCTACGACAGCTATGACGTGCCCTACCGGGCCAAGGACGGCAGCCGGCAGGAGGACGCCTCCTCCGATGTGTTTACTTACCTGCTGTGCAGCGTCTGCCCGGTGAAGCAGACCAAGCCTGCCCTGAGCTATTCCGCCCAGGAGAATCTCTTTCACGACCTGCGGGTGGATTGGGTGGTGGCCCCGCCGGAGACCGGCTTCCTCTTCCCCGCCTTTGACGAGCGGAGCACCAACCTCTACAACGCCCTCTTCTATACGAAAAACGCCGCCGAGACCCACCCGGACTTTGTGGACGCCATCTTCCGCCGGGAGGCTCCCATGGCCGCCGCCGTCCAGATGGAGACCTTTCAGGCAGTGCTGGGGGAGTCTCTGGCAGAGGAGTGCAGCTGCCAGGTGGTGCAGCGGGTTCACGACCACCTCTACTCCATGATGGAGGAGCACAAGGCCAGCAAGGATCCGGAGCCTCTGGCCATCTCCAAGGACGCGGTCACCCAGGTGCTGGCCTCCTGCGGCGTGGAGGAGGGCCATGTGGAGCGCTTTGAGCAGCAGTACGACCAGTCCTTCGGCGACGACGCCTGGCTGAATCCCCGGAACCTGCTGGACACCAGGCAGATTGAGATCAAGACCAACGACGTCATCATCCGGGTGGACGCCGCCCGGAGCGACCTGGTGGAGACCCGGGTCATCGATGGATCCCGGTACATCCTGGTGCGGGCGGAGGACGAGGTGCTGATGGACGGGGTACCCATCCACATCTCCTGAGCTTCAAGTCATATCATTCGGCATGTTCTGAAAAGATGTTCATCCGATTTCCCTTTTTTGTGCTATACTAAGCTATAATGTCATATATCGTTCTATCTTTCCCCTTGGGAGAAAAGGAAGATATCCCATGAAAGAACCCTCTCTCCGCACCCTCCACCCCTGCCCCGCCCGGGAGGATCTGCTCTTTCCGGCACAGCCGCACGGACAGAGCCCTGATCTGTCCCGGCAGCCGGAGGAGTCCGATGCCGGTGAGGCACAGCAGACCGCGGCAAATCAGCAGTACCTCCGGATGACTCAGACGCCGGTTCCCCAGCTGATTCTCCGTCTGTGCATCCCCACCACCATCAGTATGCTGGTGACCAACCTCTATAACATGGTAGACACCGCCTTTGTGGGTACTCTTAGCAACAGCGCCAGCGGCGCGGTGGGCATTGTATTCGGTTTTATGTCCATTCTGCAGGCGGTGGGCTTTCTCTTCGGGCAGGGCGCAGGCAGCATTGTCTCCCGCAAGCTGGGCGCCCGTGATAGGGAGGGCGCCAGCACGGTGGCTTCCACCGGCTTTTTCCTGGCCCTGGGCTCGGGCGCGGTCATCAGCGTCTTGGGGCTGCTCCTGCTTCGGCCCCTGGTCATGCTGCTGGGCAGCACTGAGACCATCGCCCCCTATGCCGTGGCCTACATCCGCTTTATTCTCTTGGCGGCCCCGCTGATGGTGCCCAGCCTGCTGCTGAACAACCTGCTGCGCTATGAGGGCAAAGCGGCCCTGGGCATGATCGGCCTGCTCACCGGAGCGGTACTCAACATTTTCGGAGACGCCCTGTTTATCTTCGGCTTTCAGATGGGGGTAGCGGGAGCGGGACTTGCCACCGCTCTGTCCCAGACAGTCAGCTTTTTCATCCTGCTGAGTATGTTCCTCCGAGGCAAGACTCAGAGCAAGCTGTCCGTCCACCGGTTCTCCTGGAGCTGGAGCAGGATTGCCGACATCAGCGAGACCGGCCTGCCCAGTCTGCTGCGGCAGGGACTCTCCAGCGTCTCCACCGTACTGCTCAACAGCCTGGCCGGGAACTTTTACGGAGACGCGGCCGTGGCAGCCATGAGCATTGTCTCCCGGATTATCATGTTCGTCTTCTCCGCCATCGTCGGCATCGGCCAGGGCTTCCAGCCGGTGAGCGCCTTCAATTACGGCGCGGGCAACTTCCGCCGGGTGCGCCAGGGCTACCGGTTCACCCTGCTGCTGTCCCAGGCGGTGTTGACAGTGCTCACCGTCTTTCTGCTGCTCTTCTCCGGCAGCTGTATTCAGCTCTTCCGGGACGACCCGGAGGTCATCGCCATCGGCACCCGGTCGCTCCGGCTCCAGGGGATCGCTCTGCTCTTTCTGCCGCTGAGCATGGTGACCGAGATGCTGCTCCAGAGCACCGGCCAAAAGCTGCCCGCCTCCCTGCTCTCCGCCCTGCGCAGCGGACTGTTTTTTATCCCCGCCCTGCTGCTGTTAAATCACTTCCGGGGTCTGGCCGGCATTCAGGAGGCTCAGCCTCTGGCCTTTGTCCTCTCCTGCTTTACCGCCTGCTTCTTTGCCCTGGGCTTTTTCCGCAAGCTCCCAAAAGAAGACCGTATACAGCAAACCATCTCATAGACAGGAGGTCGTACCATGTCCAAAGTAATCCTCTTTCCCGTCCAGCCCGCTCCGGAGGAGGAGGTTGACCTTTCCCTCCTGGACAGAGACCAGCTTTTGGAGCGTCTGGCCCGGCTCCGGGAGCAGATTGCACAGCTGAACGCCGCCGAGCCCAGAAATCAGAACAGCGAGGCCTACGAGGCCTGGGGCGACCGCCACGAGCTGCTGGAGGATCTGGTGGACGACGTGCTGGATCGCCTGGATGAGCTGGAATAATTCCACTTTCAAAACTTTTGGGCCGGTATGCCTCCGTTTTGTGAAAAACTCCCTTTGCCTCTTTTTTCCTTCTGTGTTACCATACAGATGTTGAGCCGAACAGTGTGTAAGCCAGACGTGGTTTGCACACTGTTTTTTCTCTGTAAGGAGGTATTGTGACATGGAATCTGTTCAATTAAACAAGTATCTGGAGCAGGAGCGGCTGGGAAGGCTGATGCGCAAATACGCCATCCCCTGCATCCTCTCCCTGCTGGTGGGCGCGCTGTACAACATCGTCGACCAGATCTTTATCGCCAACGCCAGCTATCTAGGCTCCTACGGCAACGCGGCCAACGGCGTGGTCTTCCCCCTGACCGTCATCGCCCTGGCCCTGGCCACCATGATCGGCGACGGCTGCTGTGCCTTTGTCAGCATCAGCCTGGGGGCCAACGAGGGGAAGAATGCCCACCGCAGCGTGGGTACCGCCATTCTCACCACCCTGGTCAGCAGTCTGGTGCTGACCGCCGTCTATCTGGTGTTTCAGGATCCCATCTTCACCGCCTTTGGCGCCACCGTCAACCAGGAGACCTTTGCACTCTCCAAGGAGTATTTCACCTATATCGCCCTGGGTGTGCCCTTCTATATGTTCGGCCAGGCCCTGAACCCCATCATCCGCTCCGACGGCAGTCCCCGCTACGCCATGGCCACCCTGCTGGCCGGGTCCATCCTCAACGTCATTCTGGATCCCATTTTCATCTTCGTCTGCCGCTGGGGCATGATGGGCGCCGCCGTGGCCACTGTGGCGGGGCAGGTGCTGGGCGCTGCGTTCGCTCTGGTCTACCTCTTCCGGATGAAGACCATCCGGCTGAGCCGGGACAGCTTCCGATTCCGCTTCTCCCTGCTGAAAAAGATTCTGCCCCTGGGCACTACCAGCTTTCTCTCCCAAATCTCCATGGTGCTCTCCATGGCGGTGGTGAACAATATGCTGCGCAAATACGGCGCTCTGGATCCCATCTTCGGCCAGCCGGAGCTGGCCCAGATCCCCACCGCCGTGGTCAGCATCGTCATGAAGTTCTTCCAAATCGTCATCTCCATCGCCATCGGCCTGGCCGCCGGCTGCATCCCTGTGGTGGGCTATAACGTGGGTGCCGGCCGGAACGACCGGGTCAAGGGCCTGCTGACCCGCCTGCTCATGGCCGAAGCGTCGGTGGGCGCCGTGGCCACCGTCATTTTTGAGTGCTTCCCCCTCCAGCTGATCGGCATTTTCGGCGCCGGCAGTGAGAGCATTCACTACACCCAGTTCGCCGTCCGCTGCATCCGCATCTTCCTTTGCATGACGGTGCTGGCCTGCGTCAACAAGGGCGTCACCATCTTCCTCCAGTCGCTGGGCAAGGCGGGGGCCTCCACCGCCCTGTCCATGCTGCGTGAAATTGTCTGCGGTGTGGGTCTGCCCCTGCTGCTGCCGGTATTCTGGGGGCTGGACGGCATTCTCCTCTTTATGCCCATCGCCGACGTCATCGCCTTTGCGGCCTCTGCCGCGGTGATCGCCGGGATCTACCGCAAGTCGTCCGCCCCCGCTGCCATGCCATGGCACGCACAGGCCGCAGCCCATGACCGCCGCCACACCCCAGCAGGTCACCCCCGCAAGTCCATTTCTGACACAGTCCAGTAACGCGCGCGACGCCCCCGGCCTTTGGCCGGGGGCGTCGCATGATGTCAATCAGTCAATCAGTTGTAAGAATCGCTGCCCTTACATCAGCTTGCGGAACAGAGCCTTGAAGTCGTCGATGGAGGCCTCCTTGGGGTTGCCGGGAGCGCAGGCGTCAGCGGCGGCGGACTGGGCCAGGAAGTCCAGATCCTCCTCCTTCATGGCGGGCAGCTTGGTGGGGATGCCCACATCAGCGGAGAGCTGCTTGACGGCATCAATGGCGGCGGCGCGGTACTCCTCCACGCTCATGCCGGTGGTATCCACGCCCATGGCCTCGGCGATGTGCTTATACTTATCGCCGGTGGCCTCCTGGTTGAACTCCATGACCAGGGGCAGCATCATGGCGCAGGCCACGCCGTGGGGGGTGTCGTAGACGGCGCCCAGGGTGTGGGCCATGGAGTGGGCGATGCCCAGGCCCACGTTGGAGAAAGCCATGCCGGTGACGAACTGGCCCAGTGCCATGCCCTCGCGGCCCTCAGTCTCATTCTGAACCGCGGCGCGCAGGTTCTTGGCGATCAGCTTAATGGCCTCCAGGTTGAGGCAGTCGGCCAGCTCCCAGGCGGCCTTGGTGGTGTAGCCCTCGATAGCGTGGGTCAGCGCGTCCATGCCGGTGGCGGCGGTCAGGCCCTTGGGCATGGTGGACATCATGTCGG
>CAMELY010000030.1 GCA_945926565.1 uncultured Clostridia bacterium
CGATGGAGATGGCGAGACCGGCGGAGATGTCCTCCACGGAAGCGCCGTCCTTCTGGGCCTGCTTCACCGAGGAGTTCATAAAAACGGTGCACCGGGAGCCCAGATTCACCGGCTTTTCGGTGAACAGGCCCAGCTTGGCAAAGTCGGCGATCTCATAGCCCAGGGCCCGGGCGAAAGTCTCGATGAAGGAACCGCAGCCGGAGGAGCAGGCCTCGTTGAGCATGATGGAGTCCACCGCGCCGTTGCGGATCTTGAAACACTTCATGTCCTGGCCACCGATGTCGATGATAAAGTCCACGTCGGGGTTGAAGTGGGCGGCGGCATTGTAGTGGGCCACCGTCTCCACCAGGCCCAAGTCGCAGCGGAAAGCGTTTTTGATCAGATCCTCGCCGTAGCCGGTGACGGCGCTGCCCTTGATGGTGATCCGGTCGCCGCACAGGGCGTAGATCTTCTCCAGCTGCTCCTTGACGATGGAGACCGGGTTGCCCAGGTTGGAGTGGTAGTAAGTATAGAGCAGGCCGCCGTCCGGGGCGATGAGGGCCAGCTTGGTGGTGGTGGAGCCGGCGTCGATGCCCAAATAGGCGTCGCCCTTGTAGGTGCTCACATCCACCTCGGGGGGATGCTGGCTGTTATGCCGCTTGCAGAAGGCGTCGTACTCCTCCTGGCTGGTGAACAGCGGAGGCGCGGTGTCCACGCTGGTGACTGCGGCCTGGCTCTGCTCCAGCTTGTGCATCAGCTCATCAAAGGGATGGGCCTCAAAGTCGGTGGCGCAGAGAGCCGCGCCCATGGCGGCAAAGCAGTCGCCGTCCTCCGGGAAGATGGCGTGCTGCTCGTCCAGGTGCAGCGTCTCCACAAACCGCTCCCGCAGGCCCATGAGGAAGTGGAGGGGGCCGCCCAGAAATACGATCTTGCCCTTGAGCTCACGGCCCTGGGTCAGGCCGGCGATGGTCTGATCCACCACCGCCTGGAAGATGGAGGCGGCCACATCCTCTTTCCGGCCGCCCTGGTTGAGGATGGGCTGGATATCGCTCTTGGCGAACACGCCGCAGCGGGAGGCGATGGGGTAGATCTTCTCGTGCTTCAAAGACAGCTCATCCAGCTCGTTGACCGTGACGTTCATCAGGGTGGCCATCTGGTCGATGAAGGCGCCGGTGCCGCCGGCGCAGGAGCCGTTCATCCGCTCCTCCAGGGCGCCGCCAAAGAAGATGATCTTAGCGTCCTCACCGCCCAGCTCGATGACGGCGTCCGTGCCCGGCACATAGGTGTTGACAGCGGCGGCGGTGGCGTAGACCTCCTGCACAAAGTCAATGCCGCTGGCCTTGCTGACGCCCAGGCCGGCAGAACCGGTAATGACCATTTTCACGTCCTGGCCACTGTACTGGTCTGCGATGGTGCGCAGCGTCTCACAGGTCCGCTCCCGCACCTTGGAAAAGTGCCGCTCGTAGGAGCGGAACAGCAGCTCGTTGTTTTCATCCAGCACCACCACCTTGACGGTGGTGGAGCCAATATCAATACCAATGCGATAACTCATTCGATAAACCTCTATCCTATTCTGGTTACTCCAGGCAAATGCGTTCGGTCTCTATTTTAACATATTTCGCGGGAATGGCAAGGGATTCTCTCCGGAAGAAGTGTGAACCTTTCGTAAAAGAAGCAATTTCCGACAACCGAAATGGAAGGCGTTCCCTCTCTCCGACCTCCTTCAATTTTTCATTGTTTTTTACAAAAGTATCTTGTCTTTCGGAATAGGATGCTTTATAATAAGCCTATCCAAGTTGTGGAGGTGCTCTCATGTCACTGGACAGCAAAATTGTAAAATTCTACGCGCAGAAGAAAAACACCGACCTTCCCCTGAAGGCGATTCCCGGCCACTTTATCACCAACCACTCCCACATCAACTACTTTATGGAGCTCACCTCCACAAAGACGGTCTACCGGGAGGCCAAGGTGGCTGCCGACGTGCTGAGCCGGAAATATAAGAACCAAATCCCGGTGGACACCATTCTCTGCATGGACGGCACCGAGGTCATCGGCACCCTGCTGGCGGAGAAGCTGGCGGACTCCCACCTGGGCCGGGGCACCCACGCCAAAAAAGAAGTGGCCATCGTTACCCCGGAGCAAAACGCCAACACCAGTCAGCTCATCTTCCGGGACAACTACAAGCCCCTGATTCAGAACCGGGACTGCATCGTCCTCATGGCCTCCATCACCACCGGCTTCACAGTACATAAGGCCATCGAGACCATCCAGTTCTACGGCGGCGTGCCCCGGGGCGTCTCCTCCATCTTCAGCAACATCAATCAGATGGATGGGGTAGCCATCGACTCCATCTTTGACGTCAGCGTCCTGCCCGACTACCGGAGCTATGACTATACCAACTGCCCCTACTGCAAGCAGGGCATCAAAGTGGACGCGCTGGTCAACCGGAACGGCTATTCCATGCTGTAATCTGAGTACTCCCTGTGCGGGTTCGCCGCACTGAAAAATGAACATGGCAGCCAATGGGGGCTGCAAATTCGTGCCAAAAAGGCGGGACGCGGCAATGGGGTCGTGTCCCGCCTCTGCGTTTCAGCGGAGGATGATACGCAGACCGCCCTCCATCCACACAAATGGATGGAGGGCGGGCGTCTGATAGAAAAGCCGTCTTACCGGGGCATTCCATCCTCCGGAATGACGTGGGCCTTGAGCAGGTTGGTATAGCCGCTGTCCCCCAGGGGGATACCGGCGGTGATAATAATGGTGTCGCCGCCCTTGACCAGTCCCTCCTTATAGGCCGTCTCGGCGCAGAGGGAGAAGATTCGGTCGGTGGAGTTCACCTCGCCGGTGAGGCAGGGCACCACGCCCCACAGCAGATTCAGCTGCCGCCGGGTCTTTTCCCGCAGGGTGATGGCCACCACGCCGCAGGCGGGGCGGAATCGGGTAATCAGCCGGGCGGTCTGGCCGGAGGCGGTAGCGGTTACAATCGCCTTGGCGTCCAGATCCATAGCGGTCAGGCAACAGGTATGGGTGATGGCGTCGCCGATGGGATCCAGACTCTTCTGACCGGCCAGCTGATCGCCGCGGCTCTGGAACCGGTGCCAATAGTCAATGGACTGCTCGGCGTTGGTGACGATGGAGACCATGGTCTTCACCGCCTCGATGGGGTGCTTGCCGCTGGCGGTCTCGCCGGAGAGCATGACACAGTCCGCACCGTCAAAGACGGCGTTGGCCACGTCGGAGACCTCCGCCCGGGTGGGACGGGGATTGCGGATCATGGAGTCCAGCATCTGGGTGGCGATAATGACCAGCTTGGCCTTTTTGACGGCGGCGCGGATCATCCGCTTCTGCTCCACCGGCACCTGGGGGGCGGGGATCTCCACGCCCAGATCGCCCCGGGCCACCATAATGCCGTCGGCGGCGTCCAGAATCTCCTCTAGGTTGTCCACACCCTCCTGGTTCTCGATCTTGGCCACAATTTTGACCTGGTCTCCGCCGTACTTGTGCAGCACCCGGCGGATCTCCCGCACGTCCTCCGCCTTGCGGACAAAGGAGGCGGCGATATAGTCAAAGTCATGCTCCACGCCAAACTTGATGTCCTGCTCATCCTTTTCGGTGAGCGCGGGGAGATTGATGGCAGTGCCGGGGATATTGATGCTCTTGTTGTTGGACAGGGGGCCGCCAGTGACCACGGTGCAGCAGATGTCCTGATCCCGGATCTCCTGCACCTCCAGGCCGATGAGGCCGTCGTCGATGAGGATCGTCGTGCCCGGCTTGACCTCCTCGTAGAGCTTTTCATAGGTGACCGAGACGATGCTGCTGTCTCCCTCCACGGGACGGGCGGTGAGGGTAAAGCTCTGGCCCTCGGTCAGCTCCACCCGGCCCTCCCGGAAGGACTTGATGCGGATCTCCGGGCCCTTGGTGTCCAGAATGGTGGCCACAGGCCGGCCCAGGCTGTCCCGGACCGTTCTCAGCTTGTTGAGCATCTCCAGATGGCTCTCATGGGTGCCGTGAGAGAAGTTAAAGCGGGCGCCGTTCATGCCCGCCAAAATCAGCTCCCGCAGGCGTTGGGTGGTGTCCACCGCAGGGCCCAGGGTGCAGATAATTTTTGTCTTGCGGTTGTTCATAATCAGTACCTCCTGATTTTGTCAGCTGTCTTTTTTCCGTTTCCATTTTCTATTTTATCTGACTCCGCCTTACAATGCAAGCACTCTGTCATGCTTAGTCTGTGGTTTTTTTCCGCAGAGACTCCTGGAAACCTCCCCCAGCGGTTTTTTTGCCCAGCCTTTTACCATTTCTATCTCATTCCTCCACTTTTTCCCGCCATACCGTTGCAATTCGGGATTTTAAGGTGTAAAATAGAAAAACTGTCAGAAAATACAGTCACCCCGGGCCAAGGTTCGGGAGATTCCAAGGAGGGACTGGTCATGAAGTTCACCTATGCACAGTACGAGGAAAGCGCCGCCTATCTCCGGGGGCAGATCGGAGACTTTCGTCCCGAGGTGCTGATGATTCTGGGTTCCGGCCTGGGTTTCCTGGCCGACGAGCTGGAGCGCCCCATCCGGGTGCCCTATGGCCAGATCCCCCATTTCAAGCCCTCCACCGCCCCCGGCCACAAGGGCCAGTTTGTCTTCGGTACGCTGGAGGGCAAGCCGGTGGCGGTGATGCAGGGCCGGATGCACTTCTATGAGGGCTACTCCCTCCAGGAGGTCACCTACGCTGTCCGGGTAGTCCGGCTGCTGGGTGCGGAGAAGCTGATCGTCACCAACGCCGCCGGCTGCGTCAACAAGGATTGGACGGCGGGCACCCTGATGCTGATCACCGACCATATCAAGCTCTGTCTGGAGTCCCCGCTCCGGGGAGAGAACCTGCCGGAGTTCGGCCCCCGGTTCCCCGACGCCTCCACCGTCTACACCCCGGAGTACCGCGGGATCGCCCGGCAGGCGGCTCAGGAGCTGGGCATCCCCCTGAAGGAGGGCGTCTATTTCTACCTCCCCGGCCCCCAGTATGAGACCCCGGCGGAGATCCGGGCGGTGCGGGCCCTGGGCGCCGACGCCGTGGGCATGTCCACCGTTCCGGAGGCCATCGTGGCCCGGCACTGCGGCATGAAGATTCTGGGCCTCTCCCTGCTGACCAATATGGCTGCCGGCATTCTGGATCAGCCTCTCAGCGAGCAAGAGGTGCTGGATGCGGCCGCCGCCGCCAGCCGGCAGTTCTCCCAGCTGGTGCGTCGGTGCCTGGCTCAGCTTTAATCCGCTGCCCCGTCTTTTTTGCCGGGCATGAGGATAAACTGAACTGAGATTTCCGGGCGCTGGTTTCCATTCCATTCAGCGCCCTGCGGGCAGGAGAGTGCTATGTCAAACGCTCAAAAGCAAAACACCTTCTTTGGCGGCGCTGCCATTCTGGCAGTGGGCATTGTGCTGGTGAAGATCATCAGCGCCGTGTACAAGATGCCCCTGATCAACATTCTGGGCAGCGGCTACACGGATTTCACCAACGCCTTCAACATCTTCAACATTCTGCTCATGATCTCCACGGCGGGCATCCCCGTGGCCATGAGCAAGATGATCTCCCAGGCCAACGCCCAGGGCCGGCAGAACCAGGTGCACAAGATCTTCCGGGTCACCTTCTGCTTCTTTGTGGCCTTCGGCGCCCTCTGTTCCCTGGCCATGTTCCTGGGGGCGGACGGCTTTGCCGCCCTCATGGGCAACCCCAAGTCGGCCGCCTCCATGCGGGTGCTGGCCCCCTCGGTGGCTCTGGTGGCGGGTCTTGCCGCCTTCCGGGGCTATGCCCAGGGTCACTCCCACATGACCCCCTCCTCGGTCTCCCAGATCATCGAGGCCCTGTTCAAGCTGATCTTCGGCCTGTCTCTGGCCATGTGGCTGATCCACATCGGCAAGGACGAGTCCACCGCCGCCGCCGGCGCCATTGCCGGCGTCACCATCTCCGAGCTGGCCGCCCTGCTGTATATGGCCTGGGAGTTCCGCCGCACCCGCCGGCTGGAGCCCCCCGCAGGCCGCGACAAGCCCTGGAGCACGAAAAAGATTCTGGTGGTCTGCCTGAGTCTGGCCATCCCCATCACCCTCACCTCCTCGGCCACCTCCATCATCACCACCATAGACACCGCCCTGGTGCAGCACCAGCTGCAAAATGCCGTGGGCCTCAGTCTGGATGATACCCGGAATCTCTATCTCCAGTACAGCGGCGTCCAGACCGTCTATCAGATTCCCGCCTCCCTCATGGTGGCCATCACCGCCTCGGTGATCCCCGCTGTCACCGTCTACTTCCAGCAGAAGAACCGGAAGGGCGCCGCCCGGGTGGTGGGCTCCTCCCTCAAGACTGCCGCCATCATCGCCTTTCCCTCCGGCGTGGGTATGCTGGTGCTGGGCAAGCCCATCGTCCAGCTGCTCTTCCCCCGGCTGACAGCGGACATCGCCGGCCCCATCCTGTCCATTCTGGGCGTCGCCAATATCTTTGTCTGCCTCATGCTGGTGTGCAACTCGGTGCTGCAGGCCCACGGCATCCTCAATCTGCCCATCGGCACCATGCTGATCGGCGGCATTGTCATGGTGCTCTTTGACTTCTTTGTGGTGGCCATCCCCAGCGTCAATATCTTCGGCTCCCCCATCGGCACCTGCCTCTGCTACGGCATCACCTGCTGCCTGGATCTGTGGATTGTGGCCCGGATTGTCCCCGGCTGCCCCAATTATCTCCGGGTGTTCGGCAAGCCCCTGCTCGCCTCCGCCGTTATGGGCGGCGCCGCCTGGGCAGTCTACGGCCTGTTGTTCAAGCTGACTTCCAGCAACACCGTCTCCCTGATTCTGGCCATCGGCGTGGCGGCAGTCGTCTACTTCGCCCTGATTCTGCTGCTGAAAACCATCACCAAGAGCGACCTGTCTCTCATGCCCAAGGGCGAGCTGATCGGCCGGGTGCTGCGTATCAAATGACTTTGGGAGGGATACACTCAAGATGGTACCCTTTACATGGAAGGAACACTATGACCTGAATGACTTCCGGCAGGTCATTGCCATTCTCCGCCATCCCGGCGGCTGTCCCTGGGATCAGGCCCAGGATCACCACTCCATCCGGCGCAACTTCATTGAGGAGGTCTACGAGGCCTGCGAGGGCATCGACACGGAAAACACCGAGCTGCTCCGGGAGGAGCTGGGGGACGTGCTGATGCAGGTGCTGTTCCACGCCTCCATCGAGGAGGACGCCGGCCGGTTTGACATCGATGATGTGGCGGACCAGGCGGTGAAAAAGCTGATCTTCCGCCACCCCCACGTCTTTGGCACCCGGGCGGTGGATGGAGTGGAGCAGGTGCTCACCAACTGGGACGAGCTCAAGCGCCAGGAAAAGGGGCAGGAGACCTATACTGACACCCTGAATTCCGTGGCCCGGACGCTGCCCGCCCTGTGGCGGGCGGAAAAGGTGCAGCGCAAGGCGGCCAAGGCCGGCTTTGACTGGCCGGAGGTCTCCGGCGCCTTCGCCAAGATCGACGAGGAGTCCGCCGAGCTGCGCGCCGCCGCTGAGGATCGCACCAATGTGGCGGAGGAGCTGGGCGACCTGCTCTTCGCCGTGGTCAACGCCGCCCGGTTTTTGCAGGTGGATCCGGAGAACGCCCTCAACCGGGCCACAGACAAGTTTATCTCCCGCTTTCAGCGGGTAGAGCAAGGCGCCGCAGCATCCGGCGCCGATATGAAGGAGCTGCCTCTCTCCACACTGGAGAGCCTGTGGCAGCAGGCCAAACAACAGGAGGATTCTCATGAATAAGACAGAACTGATTCAGCAGACCGCAAACCAGACCGGCCTCTCCAAAAAGGACGCAGAGCAGGCCATCAACGCCGCTCTGGAGCTGATGACCCAGGCTCTGGCCCAGGGCGACAAGATCCAGCTGGTGGGTTTCGGCGCCTTTGAGACCAAGGAGCGGGCCCCCCGCACCGCCCGCAACCCCAAGACGCTGGAGCCCATCTCTCTGCCCGCCAGCCGCTCTGTCGCCTTCCGCCCCGGCAAGGCGCTGAAGGACGCCGTCGCCCTGTAAGCCCGGGAGGGACATATGAGACTGGACAAGTATCTCAAGGTCTCCCGCCTCATCAAGCGGCGCACCGTGGCCAACGAGGCCTGCGACGCGGGCCGGGTTCTGGTCAACGGCCGGGCCGCCCGGGCCAGCTATGACGTCAAGCCGGGAGATGAGCTGGAGATCCAGTTCGGCCAGAAGACGGTGCGCCTGCGGGTGCTGGTGGTGGCCGACAATGTGGGCAAGGCGGACGCCTCTGCCATGTACGAGGAGATTTGACGGCAGTGCCGCAGAGAGAATTCTCTGCGGCACTTTTCTTAGGCAGTTCTTTGTTTCCCTTTTATTTTTGATTAAAATCCGCCAAGCCTCTTTCAAAGCATCCGTTTTCGTTGTATACTGATATCACTGATGAATTTACGGTTCTCTACTGGAGGCACTACATGAGCAGCAAGAACAACAACTCTTACCAAAATCTTCCGGACGTCCCCTGGTGGCTGATTATCGTGGGCTTTGCCACCTTTACCCCGGTGGGGATCGCCCTGCTGCTGTATAAAATTTTCCGCGAGTCCAAGCCCAACCCCCAGCGCTGGAATCAGCAGCAGCCCACCGTCCGGCAGGATACCAGCTACACTGTCCG
The DNA here is from genome assembly GCA_945926565.1 of uncultured Clostridia bacterium. Taxonomy (GTDB): domain Bacteria; phylum Bacillota; class Clostridia; order Oscillospirales; family Oscillospiraceae; genus Onthomonas. The sequence goes on from CAMELY010000030.1 coordinate 8,631, forward strand.
ACAGGACACCAACTATGACGTCCGGCGGAGTGCTGACGGCAGCAAACAGGTGACAGTAGAACAGTCCCGCCGTCCTGCCCCCGCCCAGCAGCGCACCCAGGTCAAGTCCCACAGCCAGCGCTCCGGCGGGAGCTATACCCCCCAGCGCCGCTTCCCCTATGTCAAGCTGAAGAGCGGCAAGGCCTTTACCATCTGGGGCGCTGTTCTGGCCCTGGTCTTTGGCACCGCCGTGGGCTCCATCATCATTGACTGGGGCTTCTCCTATCCCCAGTACATTCTGGAGGAGGCCTTTGTCCCCTTCATCTTCGCCGGTATCGGCGTGGGTCTGATCATCTGGGGCCAGCATAAGTCCCGGCAGACTAAGAAGTTCAAGCGCTACCTGGCCCGGATCGGCAACGAGCCGCTGATCCCCCTCCGGCCTCTGGCGGAGTCCCTGCCGGCAGATATGGATGAGGTCTATAACACCCTCCAGGACATGATCGACCTGGGCGTCTTCGGCGACCGGGCCTATCTGGACGTGGCCACTGAGACCCTTGTGGTAGACAATTCCGTGGCAAAGCCTGTCCAGAAGCCCAAGGCCGCCCCGGCCCAGCCCGCGCCCGACCTCTCCTCGGAGGACAAGATCCTGCGGGAGATCCGCAGCGCCAACGACCGGATCCCCGACGAGCAGATCAGCCGGAAAATTGACCGGATTGAGGAGATCACCCGGCACATCCTCAACTATTTGAAAAAGCACCCGGAGCGCTCCAGCGAGCTGCACACCTTCCTGGACTACTATCTCCCCACCACCCTCAAAATGCTCAACACCTATGCCGAGCTGGACGCCCAGCAGCTGGACGGAGACAACATCGCCGCCACCAAGGGGCGGATTGAGAATATCCTGGACAAGGTGGTGGAGGGCTTTGAGCTGCAGCTGGACAAGCTCTTCGAGGGTGACATGCTGGACATCTCCTCTGACATCGACGTCATGGAGAAGATGCTCCAGCGGGACGGTCTCTCCGGCGAGATGAAGATCCCCAAGGCACCCCCCGCTCCCCAGGAGAGCGCAGGCTACACTCCCACGCTCACTCTGACCCCGGATCAGCCCGGCTCCGGCGCCTCCGCCGCTGCCGCCGCTCCTCAGCCCGAGGAGAAGCGGGGCTATGACGATCTGGGCGTCTGGTGACCTTCCCCCTTTCCGCTTTTTCATACAGGCGGCGCACCTTTCCCCTGCGCCGCCTGTCAGCGTGTCGACAAAAGTCGACACGCTCGAACAAAATCTACGATTTTGTTCGAAAATGCGGCCGTCCGCGCACGCGCTTCGCGCGCACACTCCCGGCCTCCCTGTGTTTTTTGGCCGGTACACGCCCGTCCAAAAAACGGATTTCATTTCATTTTGTTGCTTGCGCAACAAAACTCCTGCGGAGGGCTTTCTAAACTTTTAGTCTCAGCACATAATCGTTAAGCATACTTTCTCGACGTGCTGGTAGGCGGCGCACCTTTCCTCTGCGCCGTCTGTTTTTCGGTTTCAATCTGTCAAATTTTCTCATTTTCGTTCGACTTTTGGAGGAGTTTCATGCGGCATCTGTTTATCATCAACCCTGCCGCCGGAAAGCACACCGATCCGGAGCAGCTCTCCCAGGCCATTCGTCAGGTCATGAAGGAATATACCGGCCGCTACGCCATCCGGCTCACCACCCATCGCCACCACGCGGAGAACATGATCCGCACCGCGGCAGAGAACAGCCAGGAGCCTCTGCGGGTCTATGTGTTCGGCGGCGACGGCACTTTAAATGAGGCTGTCAACGGCGCGGCCGGCCAGGACCATGTAGCGATTACCGTCTGCCCCCAGGGTTCCGGCAACGACTTTCTCAAGATCTTCGGCAAGGATCAGGCCCGGTTCTCCAATCTGGCGGAGCTGCTGGACGGGGACGTGGCCACCTTTGACCTCATCGAGTGCAACAACCGGCTGGCCCTCAACATCTGCTCTCTGGGCCTGGACGCCCGGGTGGGGGTGGAGATGACCGACTTCAAGCGACTGCCCCTGGTCAACGGCAGCATGTCCTACATCCTCAGCCTGATCTCCAATGTGGTGGAGGGCACCCGAGATCACTATGAGGTGGAACTGGACGGGGAGCGGCTGGACGGCTGCTACACCCTCTTCGCCGTCTGCAACGGCCGCTGGTACGGCGGCAGCTTCTGCCCTGACCCCACCGCCATGCCGGATGACGGCAAGCTCAGCTTTCTCCTGGTCAAGGGGGTGGGCCGGCTTAAGGTGGCCTCCCTGGTGCAGAAGTACGCCTCCGGCCAGGGGGCCCAGTACCCTGACCTCATCCGCATCAGCCACGGCCGGGAGCTGCGCATCCGCTGCCGGAAGCCCTCTGTCGCTCAGTTAGACGGAGAAAAGCTGGTGTCGGATTTGCTCTCTTTTCGGCTGTCTGCTAAAAAGATTCACTTTATCTATCCCAAGGGCGCCAGTTGGGCTCCGGAACCTGTCTGATTTCGTCTTTCGAACCAAAGAAAAGCGGAGCTATCCCGAGATACAGAGAAAAAATCCGGGACAGCTCCGCTCTGTTTTTGAATTTTTAGTGAATTCAGGGAATTTTCCCCTTTTCAGGACTTGCATTTTTTTCCCGGCTGGTTTATTATAACACTGTTCTTAGCACTCATCCTTTTAGAGTGCCAGAACTTCTAAGCTCGTTAATCTTTATTTTCTATAGGAGGTACCCATTATGAAACTGAAACCTCTGGCCGACCGTGTCATTCTGAAAATGGTCGAGGCCGAAGAGACCACCAAGGGCGGCATCATTCTCACCAGCGCCGCCAAGGAGAAGCCTGAAATCGCCGAAGTGCTGGCCGTCGGCCCCGGCGGCGTGGTGGACGGCAAGGAAGTCGTCATGACCGTGAAGGTGGGCGACAAGGTCGTCACCGGCAAGTATTCCGGCACCCAGGTGAAGGTGGACGGCGAAGAGCTGACCATCGTCCGTCAGAATGACATTCTGGCCATTGTGGAGTAAATTTCTCTCATCTCAAATTTTGGAGGTAATTGATTATGTCTAAGCTTATCAGCTACGGCGAAGAGGCTCGCCGTTCTCTCCAGCGGGGCGTGGACCAGCTGGCCGATACCGTCAAGATCACCATGGGCCCCAAGGGCCGCAACGTGGTGCTGGGCAAGAAGTTCGGCTCTCCCCTGATCACCAACGACGGCGTGACCATCGCCAAGGAGATCGAGCTGGAGGATCCGTTTGAGAACATGGGCGCTCAGCTGGTGAAGGAAGTCGCCACCAAGACCAACGACGTGGCCGGCGACGGCACCACCACCGCCACCCTGC
>CAMELY010000031.1 GCA_945926565.1 uncultured Clostridia bacterium
CGTAGCCCGGCTTGCCCAGCAGCGCGAACATGTTCTTCTTGTAGGCTTCCACGCCCGGCTGATTGAACGGATTGACATCCAGCACATAGCCGGAGATGCCGCAGGCCAGCTCGAAGAAATAGATCAGCGCGCCGGTGTTGTAGGCGTCGATGGTGTCCACATTGATGAGGATGTTGGGCACGCCGCCGTCCACATGGGCCAGCCGGGTACCGCGCATGGCCTGCTCGCAGACAAACTTCAGCTCCTTGCCGGCCAGGAAGTTCAGGCCGTCCACATTGTCCTTGTCCTCGCCGATGACCACGGAGCCGTGGGGCTGATCATAGCGGACGATGGTCTCGAACATGATGCGCTCGCCCTGCTGGATATACTGGCCCATGGAGTGCAGGTCCGCGGTGAACTCCACGCTGGCGGGGAAGATGCCCTTGCCGTCCTTGCCCTCGCTCTCGCCGTAGAGCTGCTTCCACCACTCGGAGAAGAACCGGAAGCTGGGCTCATAGGCGCCCAGGATCTCCACCTTCTTGCCCTCGGCATAGAGGGTATTCCGGGCGGCCACATACTGCCAGACAGGGTTGGACATGCTCTTGTTCTCGCCAAAGGCGGTCATGGCGTCGGCGGCGCCCTTCATCAGGGCCTCAATGTCGATGCCGGCCACAGCAATGGGCAGCAGGCCCACAGCGGTGAGGACGGAGAACCGGCCGCCCACGTCGTCAGGCACCACGAACTCCTCGTAGCCCTCGGCGTCAGCCAAACCCTTCAGAGCGCCCCGGGCCTTGTCGGTGGTGGCATAGATCCGCTTGGCGGCCTCTTCCTTGCCGTACTTGGCCTCCAGAGCGGCCTTAAAGATGCGGAAGGCCACGGCGGGCTCGGTGGTGGTGCCGGACTTGGAGATGACGTTGATGGAGAAGTCCCGGTCGCCGATCAGCTCCAGGGTCTCCAGAACAGCGTCGGTGGACAGGGTGTTGCCGGCGAAGAAGATGTCGGGGGTGTCCTTCTTCTTCAGGTTATAGTTGGGGCTCTGGATCAGCTCTACCACAGCCCGGGCGCCCAGATAGGAACCGCCGATGCCGATGACCACCAGGGCCTCGGAGTCGGACTGGATCTTCTTGGCCGCCTTCTGGATGCGGGCGAACTCCTCTTTGTCATAATCCACAGGCAGGCGAACCCAGCCCAGGAAATCGTTGCCGGCGCCCTTACCGGACTCCAGCACCTGATGGGCGGCAGCCACCTTGGGCTCCATAGCGGCCAGTTGGGCCTGAGTTACGGCAGAGGAAACATCTACTTGAACCATTGGAATGACCTCCATATCATATTTTCTTCAGAAAGGGGTTTGGCTAAACATATCTTAACATAGTTTTCCAAAGATTACAACGGCTCACCGTCCCAGTTTCCCAAAAAAGCTGCGGTTGTATCCGGCTCAGCTCCCTGTTTTCTCCCCTGCCTCCCGTCTGCGCTTGTACCATTTGACCCCCTCGCACACCGGCACCGGCAGCACCGAAAGGGTCAGCACCGCCGCCCACTCCAGGCCGCTCAGAGGCACCACGGAAAAGACCCGCTGCAGGGGCGGCAGCAGCAGGACGGAGAGCTGCAAAATTAACCCCAGCAGAAAGGCCCGGTTCATGGCGGGATTGGAGAAGACGCCGATGCGGAAGAGGGAGGTGCGCTCGCTGCGCACGTCGAAGGCGTGAAAGAGCTGGCACAGGGTCAATGTAGCAAAGGACATGGTGTTGGCGGCGGCATAGGCCTCCCCCGGGTCAGACAGGATGTACTCCCCCAGAAAGTAGGCGGCTAGAGTCAGCCCCCCCACCATCGCCCCCTGCCAGGCCAGCTGCAGCCCGAAGCTGGGGGTAAACAGGGGCTCGCTGCCGGAACGGGGGGGCTGCTCCATCACCCCCGGCTCCACCGGCTCCACCCCCAGGGCCAGGGCGGGGAGGGAGTCGGTGACCAGATTCAGCCACAGCAGCTGCACCGGAATCAGGGGCACCTGGTGGAAGTTGAGGACGGTGGCGAGAAAGATGGTGACAATCTCCCCGATGTTGCAGGAGAGGAGATAGTGCACCGCCTTTTTGATGTTGGCGTAGATGCCTCTCCCCTGCTCCACAGCGGCGACGATGGTGGAGAAGTTATCGTCGGTGAGCACCATATCCGCCGCTCCCTTGGCCACATCGGTGCCGGTGATGCCCATGGCGCAGCCGATATCCGCCGCCTTGAGGGCGGGGGCGTCGTTGACTCCGTCCCCTGTCATGGCCACGATCTCCCCCCGCTTCTGCAGGGCCTGGACGATGCGCAGCTTATGCTCCGGGGAGACCCGGGCGTAGACGGCGCACCTGGCCGCCTGCTCCTCCAGCAGCTCCGGAGGCATAAAGTCCAGCTCCGCCCCGGTGAGGGCGATGCTCCCCTCCCGGAAGATGTCCAGCTCTTTGGCGATGGCCACGGCGGTGGCCTTGTGATCGCCGGTGATCATCACCGGCCGGATGCCCGCCCGGTAGCACTCCGCCACCGCCGCTTTAACCTCCCGCCGGGGCGGGTCGATCATTCCGGCCAGGCCCACAAAGATGAGATCCCGCTCCACCGTCTGAGAGGTGAGCTGGCCGGGGAGCCGGTTCAACTCCCGGTAGGCAAGGCCGATCACCCGCAGGGCGCTATCCGCCATGCGCCGGTTGGCCTCCTCGATGGCGCTGCGCCCCGCCCCGTCCAGGGGCCGGACCCCCTGGGCCAGATAGGAGCTGCACCGGCCCAGCAGCACATCCGGAGCGCCCTTGACCATCACCCGATAGCCTCCGGCGGGGCTGGGATGGATGGTGGACATGAGCTTGCGCTCCGAGTCGAAGGGCAGCTCCGCCCGGCGGGGGAACTCCTGCTCCAGCCGGGCCTTGTCCACCCCTCTGTCCTGGGCCGCCGCCACAATGGCGTTTTCGGTGGGGTCTCCTGACAGGGTGCCGTCCGGGCGGATCCGGGTGTCGCTGCACAGAGCGCCGATGGAGAGGGCCAGCTTCTCCCCCTTGCCGCTGGCCGTCCACACCTGGGTCACCGTCATCTGATTTTTCGTCAGCGTTCCCGTCTTGTCCGAGCAGATGACGCTGGCACAGCCCAGGGTCTCCACGGCGGGGAGCTTTTTCACGATGGCGTTTCGCCCCGCCATCTGCTGCACTCCCATGGCCAGCACGATGGTGACAATGGCGGGCAGGCCCTCCGGAATGGCCGCCACCGCCAGGGAGACGGCGATGAGAAACATGGAGAGCATCTCCTTGCCCTGGAGCAGCCCCACCCCGAACATGACGGCACAGGCGGAGAGGCAGACAAAGGACAGGGTTTTAGAGATCTCCCCCATCTTTTTCTGGAGGGGGGTCTCCCCCCTGCCCTGGTTCATCAGCAGCGCGGCGATGCGCCCCACCTCGGTGTCCATGCCGGTGGCCACCACCAGGGCGGTGGCCCGGCCCCCGGTGACCACGGTGGAGCCGATGAGCAGATTGACCCGGTCGCCCAGGGGTGTGTCCTTGGATAAGGTCGGCTCCGCCCGCTTTTCCACCGGCACCGACTCCCCGGTGATGGCGGACTCGTCCACCCGGAGGCCCGCCGCCTCAATCAGCCGGGCGTCCGCCGGGACATAGTCCCCCGCCTCCAGCTGAATGATATCCCCCGGCACCAGGCCGGCGGCGGCGATCTTCTGATGTCCCCCCGCCCGGATCACCCGGGCCTGAGGGGCGGCCATGGCCTGGAGTGCCTCCAACGCCCGTTCGGCGTTGCTCTCCTGGATGAGGGAGATGACGGCGTTGACCAGGACGATGAGCAGAATAATCACGGTGTCCAGCCAGTCCTCCCCCCGGCTGGCCAGATAGGACACCGCCGCCGCCGCCAGCAGCACCAGAATCATGGGATCCTTCAGCTGCTCCCACAGCCGCCGGAGCAGCGGGGTTCTGGGGGTCTTGTTCAGCTCGTTGGGGCCCTGCTCCTCCAGGCGCAGCTTTACCTCTCCTGGGGACAGGCCCTGGGTCAGGTCGGATTTCAGGGCGGCGCAGGCCTGTCCCGGCGTCATGGTGTGCCATGCCTCCATCTCTCTTCCTCCTCTGTGGTTTTGTTTGCTCCAGTATAGGAGGGGAAGGGAGGGAAAACCAAGGGAATTGTGAGAGGGGGGAAAGAATTGTTCCCGCAGGGCAGCGGGAATGCCCCGCGAAACGACGGGCGCACAATGCGCGCCCCTACGGGCTGTTAATCCTTAAGCCTTGACAAGCGGCGGAATTCTGGTATGCTGGAGGCAATGAGGTGATATCTATGGCACAATACAAGGCCGTTTTTTTCGATTTTGACTATACTTTAGGGGACGCCACTGACTGCATTGTGGCAGGATTCTACCACGCCTTCCAGCAGATGGGTCTGCCCCAGCCGGACTATGAGGCGGTGCGGGGCACCATCGGCATGACGCTGGAGAACGCCTACACCCTGCTCTCCGGGGACAGCGACCCGGAGCGCCAGGCCCGCTTCCATCAGCTCTATGTGGACAAGGCAAATCCCCTCCAGGTGAAGGGCACCCGGCTCTTTCCCGGGGCGGTGGAGCTGCTGGACTGGCTGAACGCCCAGGGAATTGCCGCCGCCATCGTCAGCACCAAGCGCCGCCAGGTGATCGAGGATATTCTGGCCTATCAGGGCCTCAGTGACCGGGTGGCCTTCTGTGTGGGTGGAAATGACGCCCCCCGGTATAAGCCCGCCCCGGACGCCGCTCTGCTGGCCCTCGCCAAAGCCGGGGTTGAGCCGGAGGAGGCCCTCTTTGTGGGGGACACGGTGATTGACGCCGAGACTGCCCAGCGGGCGGGGCTGGACTTCGCCGCCGTCTGCAACGGCACCACCCCGGCCTCCGCCTTTGCCGGCTGGCCCCACGTCTTTGTGGCGAAGGATCTCCCCGATCTGCACCGCTGGCTGGAGAAAGGCTGAAATTGGAAAATCTGTGAATAACTGCCTCCGGAGCCGTCCATACTGAGCTTCGGAGGTGTTATTATGAAAAAACGATCCATCTGGAGCCGAATCGGCGACTTTCTCATGGGCAAAGGCTTTTACATGGTGCTGCTGCTCTGTGTCATGGCCATCGGCGGTTCCGGCTACTACCTTTATCATCTGGCGTCCGCCGGTCTGGAGGAGGAGCAGGCGGTCTCCGCTCCGGCAGAAGTAGAGGTGGAGACCGAGGCCCAGCCCGTCTCCGACCCCGAGGTGAGCCAGGAGCTGGCGGACGCCCTGGCCCAGGCCGAGGCGGAAGCCCAGGCTGCGGCAGCGGCCCAGGAGGCCTCTGAGGTGACCCAGCAGGCGGTAAAACCCGACGCTGCCGAGACCCAGGAGTCCTCCGCTGAAGAGACCGCCCAGGCTGACGCCCCGTCAGAGGACGCCGCGGCGGAGCAGTCCGCTCCCGCCCAGGAGACGGCGGCCCCGGAGCCTGTCCCTGAGGCGGAGGACGCGCTGACCACCTTTGCCCCGCCGGTGCCCGGTGAGGCGGTGGCCGCCTTCTCAGACAGCGAGCTGACCTACAACGCCGCCCTGGAGGACTGGCGCACCCACAACGGAGTGGATCTGGCCGCCGCGCTGGGAGATCCCGTCTCCGCCGTGCTGGACGGTGAGGTGCTGTCGGTCACCAGCGACCCGCTGCTGGGCACCACCATCACCCTGAACCACGGAGACGGCCTGATGACCGTCTATGGCAATCTGGCCCCGGACGTGACGGTGGAGCAGGGTGATACTGTCACCGCCGGCGAGACCCTGGGCTCGGTGGGCGATACCGCCGCCGGAGAGGTCAACGAGGGGGCCTGGATCCACTTCGCGGTGGAGCAGGACGGCGTGGCCGTGGATCCCATGGACTATCTCAGCTAAAGGCAGGGCATCAGGATGGCCGCACAGGGCCGCCCCTACCGCCAAAACAAAGAAATGCCCCGGAACAGGCTTTTGGCCGTTTCGGGGCATTTCCGCAGCCACTTTACTCCACCCGGTTGGCCAGGGGCTCTCCCCGCTGGAAGGCCCTGGCGTTTTCCAGGGTGGTCTGGGCAATGGCCTGGAGGGCGGTGTGGGTGAAAAAGGCCTGGTGGCTGGTGACGATGACGTTGGGAAAGGCCAGCAGCAGGGCCACCTTGTCGTTGGCCAGAACATTGTCCGAGAAGTCCTCAAAGACCTGCTCGTCCTCGTCCTCATAGACGTCCAGGGCCACAGCGGCAAATTTGTGCTGCCGCAGCACCTCCAGCAGGGCGTCGGTGTCGATGAGGGGCCCTCGACTGGTGTTGACCAGAATGGCGGAGTCCTTCATCATCCCCAGGGTCTCCCGGCTGAGCATATGGTAGTTCTCCTCGGTGAGGGGGCAGTGGAGGCTGACCAGGTCGCTGCGCCGGAGCAGCTCCTCCAGGGGTACATAGGTCAGCAGTCCCTCCAGATTGGGGTTGGGATATTTGTCGTAGGCGATGACCTCCATGCCGAAGCCCTTGCAGATCCGGGCCATGGCGGCGCCGATCTTGCCGGTACCCACAATGCCGGCCACGCCGCCGTGGAGGTTGCGGCCCAGCAGTCCGTCCAGGGCGAAGTTGTTGTTGCGCACCTTGATATAGGCTTTGTGGATGCGGCGGCTCGCCGCCAGGGCCAGGGCCATGGCGAACTCCGCCACCGCCTCCGGGCTGTAACCCGGCACCCGGAGCACCGTGATGCCCAGCTCCTTCGCCGCAGGCAGATCCACGTTGTTAAACCCCGCGCACCGGAGCAGCAGCAGCTCCACCCCCTCTTGATGCAGCCGCTCTAATACCGGCCGGCCGCAGTCTGCGTTGACAAAGACGCAGACCGCCGGATAGCCCTTGGCCAGGGGGGCGGTGCTCTGCTCCAGGTTGGCGGTCAGGTAGTCGATCTGACAGTCAAAGTCGGGGGCCAGTCGGTCAAAATAGATGTGGTCGTAGTCCTTGGCGCCGTAAAACATAATTTTCATGCCTTGCTCCTTTTTCCTGCGAAATTGGAAATCACATTTCCACCGCTAGGATACCCGGAAGCAGGGCGGCTCTATCCCGTCAGGCCGCGTCCTCCAGCAGCTCCATCCGGGCCTCATACTCGGTGTCGGCGGAAAAGAGAAACTTCCCCTCCCAAGAAAACACCTCTACATGACCTCTGATATGACGGATTTCCACTTCCATGAGAAATTCCTCCTTCTGTTTGATGGCTTTAGTATAAGCGGTCAAGAGTCCCATAATCCGGACTATACGGCAAAACAGGCGCAAAAAATGACCCGGTACCCTGAAAAAATCAGCGCACCGGGTCTGTTTTTATCCTTGAAGCATGATCCGTTCAGCTTCCGTTGAACCGCCGTAGGGGAGGGCCTCCGCGCCCTCCCGCAGTGTCTCAGCGCCCTTTGGACAAGCGGGCACAGAGGCCCGCCCCAGACCGTCAAAAAAGTATGTTTGGCAATTTAAACGAGGGCTAAAAGTTCAAGAAGCCCTCCGCAGGAGTTTTGTTGCGTCAGCAACAAAATAAAGTGAAATATGTGCTTTTAGCCGGACCTGTGCCGGCAAAAAGCACACAGGGAGGCCGGGAGTGTGCCCGTAAGGGCGCGCGGTTCGGCCGCATTTTCGAACCGAATGCTTGCATTCGGTTCGAGAGGCTGTCGTTTATCGACAGCCTCGGGCGGGCACAGAGGCCCGCCACTACAGGATAACGCCAAGCATCTGCCCCAAGCGGGAATGCGCAATTCCTCTGCGCAGGTCAGATCACATAGTCATTTCCCGCCGGCAGATTGGCCATCAGATCGGCGATGGTGATGCCGTCAAAGAAGTCCTGGATCATGGTGTCCAGCTTCTGCCACATGGGCAGGGTGGGACAATAGGCCGCCCGGGGGCAAGTCATGGTGGGCTGCTCCAGGCAGGTGACCGGCGCCATCCGGCCCTCGGTCAGCCGGAGAATGCTGCCCACGGTATAGGTCTCCGGCGGGCGGGTCAGCCGGTATCCGCCTCCCTTGCCCCGAACACCGGTGAGCATCCCCTGCTGTACCAGGATTTTCAGAATGGTCTCCAGATATTTCTCCGAGATCTCCTGGCGGGCGGCGATCTCCTTCAGAGGCAGGTAGCCCGCCCCCTGATGCTCCGCCAGATCCACCATGACCCGCAGGGCGTAGCGGCCCTTGGTTGAAATCATCATAAAGCGCAGCCTCCTGTCCTTTGATTAACCTATTATACAACAAGGTTAATGGAATGGCAAGGGGCTTTCCCCTCAGAACTCCGGGGCATTTTTTTGCAATTGCAAAGCACATCCTGTCCGGATATAATAGAGGAGACAACATTTGAGGTGATGACATGGCGGAAAAGCCGGGACAATTGGATGAGATCGTCTTTCCCCTGGTCAGCTGGTTTCGGGAGAACGCCCGGACGCTGCCCTGGCGGAGCGATCCCCAGCCCTACAAGGTCTGGATTTCGGAGATCATGCTCCAGCAGACCCGGGTGGCGGCGGTGCTGGGCTATTTCGCCCGCTTTCTGGAGGCCCTCCCCACAGTGGCCGACCTGGCCCAGGTGGAGGAGGAGCAGCTGTTAAAGCTGTGGCAGGGTCTGGGCTACTACAACCGGGCCCGGAACCTGCAGAAGGCGGCCCGGCAGATTATGGACGACTTCGGCGGACAGTTCCCCGGGCGGTATGAGGAGATTCTCACCCTGGCCGGCGTGGGAGAGTATACCGCCGGAGCCATCGCCTCCATCGCCTTTGGAGAGGCGGTGCCCGCCGTGGACGGCAACGTCCTCCGGGTGATCACCCGGGTCACCGGAGACCCCTCCCCCATCGACCGGCCGGAGACCAAGGCGGCGGTGCGGGAGGCCCTTTCTGAGGTGATCCCTCTGGAATTTCCCGGCCAGTTCAACCAGGCGCTGATGGAGCTGGGGGCGCTGGTCTGCCTGCCCAACGGGGCGCCCCTGTGTGAGCAGTGTCCGCTGCACGATCTTTGCCGGGCCTGTCTGGAGGAGCGGACGGGGGAGATCCCCTGCAAGACGCCGAAAAAAGCCCGGCGGGTGGAGGAGCGAACCGTCTACCTCATCTTTTCCGGGAACCGGGTGGCCCTGCGGCAGCGGCCGGGGAAGGGCCTGCTGGCCTCCCTCTGGGAACTGCCCAACACCCTGAAGGGGGAGGACATCGCCCCTTGGGGGCTGAAGATTGCGGATATCCGGCCCGGGGGCCGGGGAAAGCACATCTTTACTCACATCGAGTGGCACATGGAGGGGGTACTGCTGACCCTTTCCGATGAGACGCTGCCCGAGGGCTGGGTCTGGGCGGATCGGCAGGCCCTGCGGGAGCGGTATCCGGTGCCAAATGCCTTTTCCGCATTTCTTCCGGCGGTAGACGCACAGCTGCGGACATCAGACGGGCGCACACTGTGCGCCCCTACACAGACAGAGGATTGAGGAGCAAGAGAGAAACATGGCAAAGCTATATTTTCGCTACGGAGTCATGGGCTCCAGCAAGACAGCCAACGCCCTGATGGTGCGCTATAACTACGAGGAGCGGGGCCAGGAGGCCCTGATGGTCAAGCCCGCCATCGACCAGCGGGACGGGGCGCGGGTGATCGTCTCCCGCATCGGCCTGCGCTGGCCCTGCGTCTACTTTCACGAGTTCGCCGCCATGCCGGAGGAGCAGGTGAAGGGCTATGCCTGCATCATTGTGGACGAGGCCCAGTTCCTCTCCAAGGAGGATGTGGACTATCTGACCCGGGTGGTAGACCTGTGGAATGTGCCGGTGATCTGCTACGGACTCCGGGCGGACTTCAAGGGGGAGCTGTTCCCCGGCTCCCAGGCGCTGCTGGCTGCGGCGGATGTGATCGAGGAGATCAAGACCATCTGCTGGTGCGGCCGGAAGGCCACCTATAACGCCCGGTTTGACGAGCACCGGCGGGTGCTCAAGGAGGGGGCTCAGGTGGTGCTGGGGGCCAACGACAAATACATTGGCCTGTGCCGGCTCCACTGGCGCACCGGCAACCTGGGCCCGGAGGGCGGGGCACAATGATCTGCGATCTCTGCCCCCGGCGCTGTCGCGCCCTGCGGACGGACACAGCGGGAGAGGGCTTCTGCGGGATGCCCAGCCTGCCGGTGGTGGCCCGGGGCGCCCTGCACCGGTGGGAGGAGCCGCCCATCTCGGGCACCCGGGGCTCCGGCACCATCTTTTTCTCCGGCTGTCCCCTCCAGTGCGTCTTCTGCCAGAACGACCAGATCAGCCGTGAAGGGTTCGGAAAGCCGGTGTCTGTGGCGCGCATCCGGGCCATCTGTGAAGAGCTGATTGCCCAGGGGGCCCACAATATCAACTTTGTCACCCCCACCCACTACGCCCACGTCATCCGCCAGGTGCTGGAGCAGCCCCTCCCGGTGCCGGTGGTGTGGAACACCGGGGGCTATGAGCGGGTGGAGACACTGCGCAGTCTGGAGGGCAAGGTGGACATCTACCTCCCCGACCTGAAATACGCCGACGACGCAGACGCCCTGCGCTACTCCAACGCCGGGGACTATGTGGAGACCGCTCAGGCCGCCATCCGGGAGATGGTGCGCCAGACCGGGCCCTATGTGCTGGAGGACGGACTGCTCAAGCGGGGCGTCGTCATCCGGCATCTGATTCTCCCCGGCAAGGCGGCGGCGGCCAAGGCGGTGATGGACTGGGTAGCGGAGACCTTTCCGCCCCACACCGTCCTCTTCTCCCTCATGAGCCAGTATCTCCCCTGGGGCCGGGTGGAGGCGGAATTTCCCGAGCTGAACCGCCGTCTGCGCAAGGGGGAGGCCCGAACCTGCCGGGAATACATGGAAAATCTGGGTCTGGAGGGCTTTACCCAGGAGATGGAGGCCGCCCAGAGCCAATATATTCCCCCCTTCGATCTGACGGGGGTTTAGGAGGAACCTGATATGAATCTGAAGGAAGAACAGCTCTCTTACGAGTACAAATTCAAGGGCAAGATTATCAACCTCCGGGTGGATCAGGCCCAGCTCCCCGACGGCAAGACCGCCCTCCGGGAGGTGGTGGAGCACCCCGGCGGGGTGACCATCGCCGCCCTCACCGACAAGGACGAGCTTCTTTTCGTCCGCCAGTTCCGGTATCCCTTCTTCACCGAGACCCTGGAGCTGCCCGCCGGCAAGCTGGAGCGGGGGGAGGACCCCTTTGAGGCCATGAAGCGGGAGCAGCGGGAGGAGACCGGCACCTGGGCGGAGAACTACATCTTCCTGGGGGAGGTCTACCCCACCCCCGGCTACTGCGGCGAGATTCTGCGGCTGTGGGCCTGCCGGATTGCCGGCACCACCCAGATGGATCTGGACGAGGACGAGTTTTTGGAGGTGGAGAAGATCCCCCTGGAGGAGGCCTATCAGATGGCTCTGAACAACCGGCTCCCCGACGCCAAGACCCAGATCGGGGTGCTGCGGACCTATGCCCTGGTGAAGGCGGGAAAGCTGTAATTCACACACAAAGCTGTAGGGGCGGCCCTGCGTGGCCGCCCAAGCGTAAAACATCACCCCAGTGAGCACGCCCACTGGGGTGATGTTTTGCGTATCCGGCCGTTTCAGCTGAGCTGGAACTGCCCGGTATAGAGCTGATAATACCGGCCCTTCTGCTCCAGCAGCTCCTGGTGGGAGCCCTTTTCCAGAATCCGGCCGTTTTCAATCACTGCAATGCAGTTGGCGTCCCGGACGGTGGACAGGCGGTGGGCAATGACGAACACGGTGCGGTCCTTCATCAGGGCGTCCATGCCCTTGGAGATCAGCGCCTCGGTCCGGGTGTCGATGGAGGAGGTCGCCTCGTCCAGCACCATGATGGGAGGATCGGCCACGGCGGCCCGGGCGATGGCCAGCAGCTGCCGCTGGCCCTGGGACAGGT
>CAMELY010000032.1 GCA_945926565.1 uncultured Clostridia bacterium
AGAAAAAATTCCGGTCTGACCGCGGCCAGACCGGATGACATAGATTTCACTGGAAAGAAAAGGTTAGCGCTCGGCCAGCAGCTTGTTCAGCTCCTCCATGAAGGAGTCGATGTCCTTGAACTGCCGGTAGACCGAGGCAAAGCGGACATAGGAGACCTCATCCACCGCCTTCAGCTTGTCCATCACCAGCTCGCCGATGCGAGTGGCGCTGATCTCCCGGTTCATGGAGTTCTGCAGCTCCTGCTCCACCTCGTCGGCGATGCGCATCATGGTCTCCATGGGCACCGGACGCTGGGCGCAGGCGTGGATAATCCCCTTGAGCACCTTGTCCTTTTCAAAGCTCTGGCGGCTGCCGTCCTTTTTGATGACAATCAGGGGGAGGGTCTCCACCGTCTCATAAGTAGTAAACCGCTTTCCGCAGGACAGGCACTCCCGCCGCCGTCGGATGCTCTCTCCGTCGTCTGCCGGCCGGGAGTCCACCACCTTGCTCTCCACCTGGCCGCAATAGGGACATTTCATGGAACCACAGCTCCTCTCGTAACCATCTGATTGTGAATATTATAACACATTTTTTCGTTTTGAAAAGAGTTTTCTTCCATTTTGTTCCGGCCAATTGCCGAACTGTGCCCCGGAAGCGACCGCCTCCGGGGCATCGGGTTCAGCCCATTTTGGAATACTTCTGGTAGGCCTGGTTGATCTGGGCCCCGTCGGCGGGCTGGGTCTGGTACCAGCCCCGGCTCTGGGCGGCCTGGAACAGCTTCTCCTGGATGCTGTGATCCTGGTTCAGCAGGTCGAGAAACTGGCTGCGCAGCTGGGGGTTGGTGCACTCGCCGGCGAACTCGTTGTAGTTGGAGCTCATCTTCTTCTCCATCAGAATCAGATCGGTGATCCGCTCCTGGTCGTTCATAGGGGTTCCTCCTTACTTCAGAAAGGTCAGCAGGGTGTTGAAGTTCTGCTGGTGCTGGCCCGCGTGCTGGTTGTAGCAGTCCCGCAGGGCGGTCTCCTGGGTCTCGGCGGCGGCGGCCTGGTACTTGCAGACGCAGACGTGCTCGAAGTCGAGCTGATCCTCCAGTGCGGACAGCTCCTTGCCGGTCAGATTGGCCATGGAATCTTCATCTCCTTTTGGAAAGCTGACCCTAGCATGCCCCCGCCGGACAGAATTATTCCTCCTGAAAAACGGGATAGCCCTGCTCCCCCAACAGAAAGCTGACCTCTCCCCGGCCCACCCGGGCAAAGCAGAAGAGCGGAATCAACGGAAAGGGCTGTCCCACCTGCCAGGGCAGGGTCAGCCGCCAGGCAGAGCCCTCCCGCTGCCAGCGGCCCCGGGTCTCCCCTGAGAGCGCCCCGGCGATCACCGGATCCTTTGGCGTGATGGGCATCCGATCCTGGGGCTTTGGCGGCTCCGGCGGTCTCTGGTTTTGCGGGCTCTGGGGCGTTTGCTCTCCCGGGAGCACCTCCCCCCACACCGCCCCGGCCAGGCCCTGGCGCTCCAGGCTGGAGCGGGCCACCCGCCTTGTCAGCCGCCAGCGGCCGTTTTCCGGGGTCAGGGTGCCCAGCAGCAGGCTGGCCCCTCCCTCGCCCCGGAGCCAAACCTTGCGCACTCCCGCCCCGCCGGGGCAGTCCGCCGCAAACACCGTGTGCAGCCCCTCCTCCCGGCGCAGCAGCACCCCCGCCTGTCCTCCGTTCTGATACAGCGGC
This sequence comes from uncultured Clostridia bacterium, assembly GCA_945926565.1. GTDB lineage: Bacteria > Bacillota > Clostridia > Oscillospirales > Oscillospiraceae > Onthomonas. The sequence goes on from CAMELY010000032.1 coordinate 1,699, forward strand.
AGCCGCTCTTCCATCCCCATCACGCTCCCTTGATGGAGGGTATGCGGGCAGGGCGGGGGAAAGAACCAGTTATGCATTCGTCTGGCGCGGGGCACTCCCTTCGTCTGCCCGGTGCAGCGCTTCAGGCTGGTGGGTTTCGGAACATGGCTCCCTCCCTGAGGGAGCTGTCGCCGCAAGGCGACTGAGGGAGCGCCCCCGGCGCAGACTGATACCTTTCATCATGTCAGTCGATAACGAAACAATGTTCTCTTATCGGCCAACTCCGGCAATTAACGAAAGTCAGCGCGGTGCGCACTCCTTCCGTCACCGCCTACGGCGGTGCCACCTCCCTCAGAGAGGGAGGCTTGAGTGCTCAAAAGCCTTCGGTCATCTTCGTATTTTCGAATAACGCGCCCCCAAACGCGCAAAACCCTCGCCATCCGCTTCGATGGCGAGGGTCTGCGTTTGATTATCCGTTGAGCTGCTTTCTCAGCACCTCGTTGACCACCTTGGGGTCAGCCTTGCCCTTGAGGGCCCGCATACACTGGCCCACCAGGAAGCCGAAGACCTTCTGCTTGCCGCCCCGGTACTCCTCCACCTGGGAGGCGTTGGCGGCCAGGATGGAGGCCACGGTGGACTCCACCAGGCCGGTGTCGCTGATCTGCTCCAGGCCGTGCTCCTTGACGTAGGCCATCGGATCGGCGTTGTCGTCAAAGACGGCGGAGAACACCTTGGAGGCGGTGTTGCGGTTCAGCTTGCCCTCTGCCACCAGCTTGATAATGGCGGCCAGGGTCTCCGGAGCAAAGAGCATATCCTTGGGCTCCATGCTCTTCTCCTTCAGCGTCCGCAGCAGCTCGGCCATCATCCAGTTGGAGACCTCCTTGGGCGGCGCCCCCAGGGTCACCGTCTCCTCAAAGAAGTCGGCCAGGGCCTTGGTGCCGGTGAGCAGGCCGGCGTCGTACTCGGGCAGGCCGAAGTCTTTCATATACCGGGCCTTCTTCACCTCCGCCATCTCGGGCAGACTTGCTTTCAGCTGGGCGAGATATTCCTCGCTCAGCTCCATGGGAGGAATGTCCGGCTCCGGGAAGTACCGGTAGTCCTGGGCGTTCTCCTTGGAGCGCATGGAGAAGGAGGCGTCCTTGTTGTCGTCCCAGCGGCGGGTCTCCTGGACCACCTGCCGGTGATCCATCTCGATCAGCTCCTGCTGGCGGCGGGCCTCGTAGCGGATGGCCCGGGCGATGGCCTTGAAGGAGTTCAGGTTCTTCATCTCGGTGCGGGTGCCGAAGTCCACCGAGCCCATGGGCCGGACAGACAGGTTGACGTCGCACCGGAGGGAGCCCTCCTGCATCTTGCAGTCGGAGACCCCCAGATACTCCAGGGTGGAGCGGAGCTTTTCCAGATAGGCGATGACCTCGTCGGCGGAGCGGAAGTCCGGCTCGGTGACGATCTCGATCAGGGGCACGCCGCAGCGGTTGTAGTCCGCCCGGGTCTGGTCAATCCAGTTGTCGTGGACCAGCTTGCCCGCGTCCTCCTCCATGTGCAGCTCGTGGATGCGGATCACCTTCTCCTCGCTGCCCACGGTGATGGGCACCCGGCCGTTGCGGCCGATGGGAAGATAGAGCTGGGAGATCTGGTAGGCCTTGGGCAGGTCGGGGTAGAAATAGTTTTTCCGGTCAAACTTGCAGTACCGGGTGACCTCACAGTTCAGGGCCAGGCTGGCCTTGGTGGCGTATTCCAGCACCTTTTTGTTCATCACCGGCAGGGTGCCGGGCATACCGGTGCACACCGGGCAGCAGTGGGTGTTGGGCGCGCCGCCGAAGGCGGTGGTGCAGGAGCAGAAAATCTTGGTCTTGGTGGCCAGCTCCACATGGGTCTCCAGACCGATGACAACTTCCCAGTCCATTACCGGTCACCTCCTTTTATGGTGGGTACAAGCTTGTGATAGTCCGTGTCCAGTTGGAACGCACGGGCAGCATTCAGTACCTTCTGCTCCCCCAGGGCGGGGCCGATGAGCTGGGCGCCCACCGGCATCCCCTTGCTGTCCAGCCCGCAGGGGATGGAGATACCGGGAAGGCCCGCCAGGTTGACGGAGACGGTGTAAATATCAGAGAGATACATCTGCAGAGGGTTGGAGAGGCTCTCCCCCAGTCTGGGGGCGGTGGTGGGGGCCACCGGCATGAGCAGCAGGTCATACTTCTGGAAGGCGGCGTCGAAGGCCTGCTTGATGACCGCCTTCACCTGGAGGGCCTTCTTGTAGTAGGCGTCATAGTAGCCGGTGGAGAGGACGAAGGTACCCAGCAGAATGCGGCGCTTGACTTCCGCGCCGAAGCCCTCGGTGCGGGTCTTGTTGTACAGGTCGGTGAGATCCTCGTATCCCTCTGCCCGCCAGCCGTATTTCACGCCGTCAAACCGGGACAGGTTGCTGCTGGCCTCGGCGGCGGCAATAATATAATAGGTGGGGACGACGTACTCCATAATGGGGAGGCTGCACTGCTCCACCTGGGCGCCCCGGGCCTTGAGCACCTGGGCGGCAGCCAGCACTTTTTCAGACACCTGGCTGTCCAGGCCGTCTCCGAAGCAGTCGGTGGGGATGCCGATCTTCATGCCGGTGAGATCGCCGGTGAGGCCCTCCAGCAGATGGCCGCAGGGCACGTCCAGGCTGGTGCCGTCCCGGGGATCCTTCCCCTGGATGGCGTCCAGCACGGCGGCGCAGTCCTCAGCGGTGCGGGCCAGAGGGCCGATCTGATCCAGAGAGGAAGCGTAGGCAATCAGGCCGTACCGAGAGACGGTGCCGTAGGTGGGCTTGATGCCGGTGACGCCGCAGTAGCTGGCGGGCTGACGGATGGAGCCGCCGGTGTCCGAGCCGATGGCGTACCAGCACTCCCGGGCCGCCACGGCCGCCGCCGCGCCGCCGGAGGAGCCGCCGGGCACCCGGCCCAGATCCCAGGGGTTCTTGGTGGGGCCGTAGAAGGAGGTCTCCGAGGTGGAGCCCATGGCGAACTCGTCCATGTTCAGCTTGCCCAGCACCACGCCGCCGGCGGCGTTGATCTTCTCGGTCAGCGTAGCGTCATAGGGGGGCTGGAAGTCCCCCAGAATTTTGGAGGCGCAGGAGGTCTTGACCCCCTTGGTGCAGATGTTGTCCTTGATGGCCAGAGGCACGCCGGCCAGGGGGCCGGTCAGCTCGCCTGCGGAGATCTTCTTCTGAATCTCCGCCGCCTGCTCCATGGCCCGGTCGTTGAGGACGGTGATAAAGGCGTTGTTTTCGGCGTTTTTCGCCTGGATGGCCTCCAGGGCCGCCTGGGTGGCCTCGGGCACCGAGACCTCTCCCCGCTTGATCGCTCTGCCCAGCTCCAGGGCAGTCAAATCCAGTAAGCTCATCTTCCGTCCTCCTTACTCCACCGTCTTGGGCACCAGGTAGGCCTCGCCGTCCGGCACCGGGGCGTTTTGCAGCAGCGCCTCCCGGGGGAAGGAGGGCACCACCTCGTCCTCCCGCAGCACGTTCTTCACCGGGAAGGTGTGGCTCATGGGCTCGATTTTGCTGGTGTCCAGCTGGTTGAGGATATCCATATAGCCGATGATCTGCTCCAGCTCGCCGGTCATCCGGGTCTTCTCCTCCTGGGGCAGCTTGAGCCGGGAAAGGATGGAGACGTAATCCACCATCTCTTCGGTAATTTTCATATTTGATACTCCTTTATTTGACACTTGATAAAACAACAAAAAACGCCCCTCATCCGTCACGGCTTCGCCGTGCCACCTTCCCCCAAGGGGGGAAGGCTCAGAAAGTGCTCCCAAAGGCTTCCCCCTTTGGGGGAAGCTGGCAGCCCGAAGGGCTGACTGATGAGGGGCCGTTTTACGGCTCCAGCCGGCTCAGGTCTCTGGGGAAGAGGCAGGCGTCCCGGACGTTGTCCAGGCCGCACAGCTTCATGGTCAGCCGCTCCAGGCCGATGCCCAGGCCGCCGTGAGGGGGCATGCCGTGCTTGTGGATCATCAGGTAGGACTGGAACTCCTCCGGGTGCATCCCCTTGGAGAGCATCTTGTCCACCTGCATCTGGTAGTCGTGGATCCGCTGGCCGCCGGTGGTGACCTCCATGCCCCGGAAGAGCAGGTCGAAGGACAGGGTGTATTTCGGGTTCTCCGGGTCATCCATGGCATAGAAGGGCCGCTTTTTCACCGGGTAGTGGGTGACAAAGACGAAGTCCGCGCCGTACTCCTCCTGGAAGTAGCGGCCGATGTTGTGCTCCTCCTCCGGCTCCAGGTCGTAGGGATCCCGGATGGGCCGGTTGTACTTGGCGGCGGCCAGCTCCTTGGCCTCCTTGAAGGTGCAGATGGGGATGTTCTCCACGTTGGGCAGGGTCACCCCCAGCCGCTTCAGGTCATCGGCGTACTCGCGCTTCAGCAGCTCCATGGCGTAGCGGAGGAAGCCGGTCTCCATCTCGATGATGTCGTAGAAGGACTGGATATAGCCCATCTCAAAGTCCATGGAGGTGTATTCGTTCAGATGCCGGGGGGTGGAGTGCTTCTCCGCCCGGAAGACGGGGGCCACCTCAAAGACCCGCTCGTAGACCCCCACCATCATCTGCTTGTAAAACTGGGGAGACTGGCCCAGGAAGGCCTTTTTCGTGAAATATTCCAGCCGGAAGATGTTGCTGCCCCCCTCCGCCCCGGCGTGGACGATCTTGGGGGTGTGGATCTCGGTGGTCGCCGTATCATTAAAAAACTCCCGGAAGGCCCGGCCCAGCCCCTCCTGAATCTTGAACACAGAGCGCTTTTTCAGATGCCGCAGGATGACCGGCCGCAGGGCCAGCTCGGTGTCCAGGTTGAGGGACAGCTTCCACTTGTTCACCGGCACCGGCATGGGCTCCGCCGGGCGGGAGAGCACCTGAATAGACTGCACCTGGATCTCCATGCCGCCGGGGGCCCGCTCCTCCTGCCGCAGCAGGCCGGTGACAATCACCGTGGACTCCTCCGTCAGGTCGGACACATCCACCTCAGCGCCGCACACGCACTGGAGCACGCCGTCCTTTTTCCGTAGGGTGAGGAAGGTGAGGCCGCCACCCATGGGGCGCTTGGCGTGCACCGCGCCGTGTACCTGCACCGTCTGGCCGAAATAGGCCCCGGTCTTGAGCTGGGCCAGCTCCAGCCGGCCTGTCTCCGTTTTGCCTGTTACAAATTTCATGTCACTCGCTCCTAACTCCATTGCTGCGTCCGAAGCGTAAAAAAACGTCCCGGACTGGTTGTCTCAGTCCGGGACGGAAAAAGCATAGTATCTCCGTGGTACCACCCGAATTGCGCTGGCCTCCTTGTCAGCACCACTTTGAACCCTTTAACGCAGGGGATACGGGGCGCCCTCCCGGCCTGTTGGCCGCTCGAACGTCCGGCTCCGGGGTGTTGCGCCTCCTCCTGCTGCTGACGGGGCTTTCAGCCGGTGGCCCAGTCTCTCTGACGCAGGTTGTGGAAGGGGCGGTCCCTTTCTTCGCCGCTTGTCGTTTTGCGTGTGGCTATTATAGCCTCCCCATCCCGCCTTGTCAAGCGGGATGCAGGATTTTAAAGCAAATTTTTCATTTTAGCTCGGATACGGCCCACGCTTCCACCGGTTCCATGGTCATAATTGACACCTCGAAGGCCACCCGCTTCACCTGCCCCGTCTCGGTGACCTTGGTGTAGACCCGGCTCTGGAGCCGGCCCTCCAGCCGCAGCCCGTCCCCTACCGAGAGTTCGGCGGCCCGCTGGGCCAGCACCCCCCAGGCGATGCAGGGCAGGTAATCCGCCCGGCCGTATTTCCGGTTCACCGCCAGCATCAGGTCGCAGATCTCCCGGCCCAGAGGGGTGGTACGATAGTTGGGCGGCTTGCACAGTACCCCCGCCAGGGTGAGCCGGTTGTCGTCCGGCTCCTGGCCCGCCTGGGTCAGCTGTTTGGTGAACAGGGTGATCACCAGGCGGCTTCCCACCCCGGAGCGGTTGTTGTAGGAGCGCACCTCCCCCTCCGCCGTCAGCCGGTCTCCCGGGTGGACGCTCTGGCTCTCCAGCACCGTCCGGGACACCAGCAGATTGAGCTGATCCGCCGCCCCGGAGAGCCGGCGGCTGCGCAGGGGAAAGCGGAAAAAGTCCTCTCCGTGGTTGGTATGGGAATACTCCGGCTCCTCCATGGCCTGGCCGGTGAGCCTGGCCCGGTTTTCATTCCAGTCTGTCAGCATGGCACCGCACTCCTGTCTTTGGATTTCGGTGCAAGTGTATGAGCGGGGTTTGAAAAATAGACTGCCCCTTCCTTCTTCCAGCTGATCCGCTATTCTATCCTTTTATGCCAATAAGTCAGAAAAGCCGCCCAAGGGCGGCTTTTCTTTGTATTTCTCTTGCAAATTCAGATCAATGCCAGAGAGAGGGATTCTCATACCGGGCATCCAGCGCATCGCTGAACCAGCGGCCATTCATCACATTGGAGATAACACCCATTTTAATCTCCTCGGGAACGCTGTCATCGGCATCCATCCGATCCATAATCGCGTCATAGGTGTCAGTGACGTCCTTCAACTCGGCAGTCGCCTCTGTCTCACCGGCATCCAATACCATGGACAGGGGAGCATCGGGCGTCCAGGCATCCCACTGGGCCTGGCCGTCACAATTTGGGTCTCCGGTGGCGAGGAAGCTCGTCAGGTAGTCATTAAAGATGCCGGACATGGCGCTGTATCCCGCCGGGCTGAAATCAGCAAAATTGCCGTAGGTATGATCCTGGGTCATCATGGGGACAAAGATCCCATGGAAAGAGCCCATGCCGGGGATTTGGGTGGCGCTGTCTGCGGCGCCGTACTCCACCTGGCAGATATAGATGTCAGCGTCATACCGGTCATACATCTTCTCCGCGCTGCACTGGGCATTGAAAATCCGGTACATATCAGAGCCGTAGGTCAGCGCAAAGTTCTTGGCGGCACTCTGAGTCTCCTCGTCCAGCGCGGTAAACGCTTCCGAGAAGTAGTAGCCGTCAAAGCCGCAGAACAGGCTGAACTCCGTAGCGCCAGTCAGCATGAGCAGAGGGACAGCGTTGTAGCTGTCGGTATCAAAGCCCTCCTCGGGCAGCACAACGCCGTCATTGTACAGATGGGGAAACACGCTCATCCGAATGCCGGCATTTCCCATGAGCGGCGCCAGCCGCTGGGCGTCCAGGCTGTAGAGGTACTCCTTCACATCCTCCCCATCGGTGAGCAGCCAATCCTTGGCCGCGGCTTCATCGGCGGCCTTTCCGTCCTCCACGGCCAGCGGGGCGACGGCGGAGGCGATCTGGCTGGCGCTGGCCTCCTCATCTGCAATGGTCATGCCGCCGGAGAAAGCGATGGCCTTGTCAAACTTGCCGGCAAAGAGGGGGCTGACCAGCATAGCCATCACGTCCCGGCCGCCAGCGGAGAAGCCGGAAACGGTGATATTGTTGGGGTCGCCGCCGAACTGCGCGATATTCGCCTTCACCCAGTCCAGCGCCTTGGCCAGATCCAGCATGGTGTAGTTTCCGGTGGAGCCCTCCTCCGTCTGAAGCGCAGGCAGACAGTTAAATCCAAGCAGACCCAGCCGGTAGTTCACAGATACATACACACAGTTGTTATTGACCACAATCTGGTGGCCGGGAATCTCGGCGGTGGATCCGCTCTGATTGTTTCCGCCGTGGATATAGACCAGGACAGGCAGGTTCTCAGCGTCCGGTGCAGCATAGACGTCCAAATTCAGGCAGTCCTCACTGCCGGAGACTGTGCTCTCACCGGTGGCATAGTTCATGCTGAACTGGATCGCCTTTTCCCCGGGCTGGGTGCAGTCAAGCGTCTCCGACCAGGCCTCCGGATCCTGAGGTGCGGACCAGCGCAGCTCGCCCACAGGCGCGGCGGCATAGGGGATCCCGTACCAGACCAGATCCGTGCCGTTATCCACGCCTTGAACCGGTCCGAACTGCGTCTCACGCAGGGCAGGAGATACCTCTTCCTGCGGTTCTTCGGCCTCCTCCGGTGCCTCCGGCGCCTGACTCTCGTCAGACACGGTGTCCTGACCCTCCGGCTTTTCCTGCTCGGCCGTCTGGGACGTTCCCTGCCCACAGGCAGCCAGGGACAGCACCAGCGTCAGCGCCAGGAGCAGCGCCAGCAGTCTCTTTTTCATACACATCGCATCCTTTCTTTTTCCTCTTGGCGAGGTGGTTTCACCATTGTAAAACCTGCCTCTTACTTCCAGGCAAGTAAAAAAAGGATTCTCCTTTTTGTGCATTTTTCCAGTACTCTCCCCCTCCGTTTCTCGGCTATAATATCACTTATCACCAGAAATTCCACAAGAAAGGAGCTTCTCTGATGAAACTGTACCGAATCGGAGACTTCGCTAAATCTCTGGGCATCTCCCCCAAATACCTGAAGTACTATGAGCAAAAGGGGCTGGTGCAACCGTTTCTGCGGGAAGACAACGGTTACCGGTATTACGTCTCTCCCCAGGCCGTTCACCTGGCAGAATATGGAAAGCTCCAGAGAATCGGTTTTTCTCTGGAGCAGTCAAAATTTATGCTGCAGGACGCAGACCTGTCCCAATATCTGATCTCTCTGGAAGAACAGCAAAATGCCCTGGAGGCACAGATCGCCCAGCTTCAGGCCGCCCGGGATGAGCTGGAGCAGCTTCGGGAGCATCTGACGGCAATCCAATCCGGCGACCCCTGGCTTCTTTGCGAAATTGCCCCCTTCTTCTTTCTCCCCGGCGAGGATGGCAATGCGGGCTCCTGGGATACCCCCGACGGCAGCGGTACTCCTTTCTGGCGTCTCCCCAAGCTTCCCCAGTTCTGGCAGCGGGCCTGCCTGACCTCCTCCGGCGCCATAGCCGGGCGGAAATGGGGCTGTGTTCTTCAGCCCGAAACGGATACCATTCCCGATTATGCGCTCCCTGTAATAGGCGGCACCTTTTTTGTCTATGCCCACAGCATTCCCGCCCTTTTCGATGAGAGCGGCACCTATCTGCAGAATAAAGTCTGGGACTTCCAGCAGCCTCTGCAGCTCCTTCGGGAGCACCATCTGGTCCCCCGGGGAGACCTCTACCAGCAGCGGCTCTGCCTCACCCACGAAAAAGACGGGTCGCTGGTACATGTGCTGACCCTGGTTCCCCTCCGGACAGACCAGCCTCTTTTCCCGGAGTCAGACTATTTGGAATAAATAGAACTTCAGATATTCCGTCTCCGGCACGTTCCACAGGATGGGATGATCCGGCCCCTGCTGCCGGGCCTCAATCTGGCGGAGGGACACCCCGGCGTCCCGGGCGGCGTCCTTGAGCATAAACCGGAAGTCCCGGTCGCTCATGAAGTGGGAACAGGAGCAGGTGGCCAGATAGCCGCCCCGGGGCAGCAGCTTCATGGCCCGGAGGTTGATCTCCTTGTAGCCGGCGGCCGCCCGCTCCGCCGTCCCCCGGGACTTGGTGAAGGCGGGGGGATCCAGAATGACAAAGTCAAAGTCATGGCACTTGCGGGCGCACAGGTCGGTGAGCAGCTGGAACACGTCCGCCGTCTGAAAGTCGATGTTGGTCAGGCCGTTGCGCTTTGCGTTCTCCCGGGCCATGTCGATGGCGGACTGGGAGATGTCCACGCTGAGGACATGCTCCGCGCCCCCCAGGGCGGCGTTGAGGCCGAAGGAGCCGGTGTGGGTAAAGCAGTCCAGCACCCGCTTTCCCCCGGCCAGCCGGGCCACTGCCCGGCGGTTATACTTCTGATCCAGGAAAAAGCCGATCTTTTGACCGTTTTCCACGTCTACAAGATATTTTACCCCGTTTTCCACAATCTGGGTGACGGGAGATTCCGGCGTCTCCAGGCCGGGGATGGGCCACCAGCCCTTATACTGCTCCATCCCCTCCAGCGCCCGGATGGCCACGTCGTCCCGGAGATAGATGCCCCGGATGGTCTCTCCCAGGG
>CAMELY010000033.1 GCA_945926565.1 uncultured Clostridia bacterium
GGTAAAAATCCAGCTTCACATGGGCAAAATAGTCCTGGACAACGGCGCGGATCTGCTCCGGATCCCGGCGCAGCATGGCGGAGAGCAGCAGGTCGTGGTAGTATACGGTGCCGTAATAGAGGGTTGTGGTATTGCTGGTGCAGGGATAGCGGCTGATCCGGGCGAGTACGACGGAAAAGGTGCTCAGCAAGGTCAGGTTCTCCAGAGAGAGGGCGATGCTCCGGTGGAAGGAGTCCACCTGCTGCGCCAGAGCGCCAGACTGATTGGGGGTCAGAGCCCGCATCCTGGTCACGGCGTCGCTGAGGGTCTGAAACAGCTCCGGGCGGTTTGTCTGAGCGGCCTGGACGCAGACGTGGGGCCAGATCAGGGCGGCAAAGTCCAGCAGATCCATCAGGCGGGAGAAGGAGATCGGCTCTGCGGGCTGATCCAGGGCTTCCAGATCATTGGAGCGCAGGTAAGAGCCCTTCCCGTGGATGCTCTCTACGGCTCCGATGGCGATAAAGCGCTGCAGTGCGCTGCGGACGCTGACCCGGCTGCAGTTGAACTCATTGCAAAGCGCCTTCTCGGAGGGGAGCTTGCTGCCCAGGGGCCAGGCGCCGGTGACAATGCGCTCCTTCATGTATGCAACAATCTGGTTTGTAACCTTTGCTTTATCTGACATGTTGTGTCTCCTGCAGACCGCTGATTGGCCGGAGAAGCCAACCAAGGGAGAATGAAAATGTTTCCATTATTATATAACAGCGATAAAACGAAAAGCAAGAGAGAAAACAGCGAAAAAGGGTAAAATTGGCGTAAGAAAAAGCAAAACTTGACGAAGCAGGAGAAATTCGGAAAATCGGTGTCCCAAAAACGGGATGATGAACAAAGCGGATACAAAAACCCCCCGTTTCCCACCGGGAATGCCGGCAGAAAGCGGGGGAGGCAGAGCGTCAGGCGCGCTCGGTTCGGGCGTCGTCGCTGTCCCGGAACAGCAGCGAGATGCACCAGATGGCGGCGATGGCCACCAGGACATAGACGATCCGGCTGAGCAGGCTGCCCGAGCCGCCCAGCAGAAAGGCTACCAGGTCGAACTGGAACAGGCCGATGAGTCCCCAGTTCAGTCCGCCGATGATGGCCAGGATCAGGGCGATCTTATCCAGCATATTGCTCCCTCCTCACAAACAGGTCATTGGGTCTGCCGTCCTTACTATGGCCAAATGGGGGAACGGCTATCCCTGGAAAGGACAGGAGCGGAAGGAAAAAGCTGCCAAACTTAAAGGGTAAAGTCCTCGTCCTTCAGCCTGCTGAAGTCCGGGGCGGCCTGGGGCGGCGGCGTGCGCAGAAAAGGGTCATAGGCGAAGCTGCGGCAGCAGCTGCCCCCGTCGGTGACCCCTTTTTTCAGGCAGAGTACAGTATTTTCATCGATGACAGTCCCGTGCTGGCAGTAGATGCAGCGGGGCTCGATCTTTTTTCGGAACAGCATAGGAGGCGCTCCCTTCAAACCGGAGACCGGTTGATTCAGTAGACATTATTATAATGCGTACTGAACAAAGCCGCAAGCCTTGAAAGCCAAGACTTTCAAGGCACGCTGGCTTTGTTCACGTGCAAGGATTTTGGGCTTTTAAGTCCAAAAGCCTTGCACGTTCCATGGAAGCATTGTAATGCTTCCATGGAAATACGCATTGTAACAATGGCTGAATTCTATGCAAGCGGCTGTTCTCAGCCGCTTGCATAGAATTGCGCGGCGTTCGCCGCGCGAACAAACCGCTATGCGGTTTGTTCAGCAGACATTATTATACCTGCCCGCAGGGAGATTTTCCACCCCTATTTGTCAACAGGACCAGAATTGCAATCCACAGCGCCGCCCCGAAGGCCAGGGACTGGGGGAAGAGCTGCACCAGGGTGAGCCTGCCGCCTGTATGGGCGACGGGGAGCATTCCCCGGCACAGGGGGGCGGCCAGGGCCAGCAGTCCGGCAGAGAGCAGCCCCTGGAGGGCCTTGGCCCGGAGATAGGGCCCCAGCCTCAGGCCGCTGCCTTCCAGCAGGGCGGTGGTCTGGCTGTGGACAGAAAACCCGCCCCAGCCCAGCAGAAAGCCGCACAGGGCCAGCCGCAGGGTGGGGGAGGAGACGGCAGGCAGGGCGCAGACGCCGTTGGAGAGCTCCAGCAGCCCGGCCAGCAGGGGCTCCAGCCCGACCGGCAGGGAGAGCCAGTCCTCCGTCAGCGCCCGGAGCAGGCCAATGAGCACGTTGAAGAGCACCACATAGGCGCAGACCTGGAGAGAGGAGGAGAGGGCCTTGCCCACCGCCTGGGGCAGCAGCGCCCCGGGGGCGGGACGAGGGGCGGAGGAGATCTGCTCGCCGCCCACAGCCCCCTCCGGCCCCCGGAGCAGCAGACCCACCCCCAGGGCGGAGAGGGCGTGGACAGTCAGCAGCAGAAAGCCGATCTCCATCCGGCCAAAGACGGATACCCCCGCCACCGACAGGATAAAGGCGGGGCCTGCGTTGTTGCAGAAGAGGAGCAGCCGCTGGGCCTCCTCCGGGGAGCACTGCCCACGCTCCAGCAGCTCCCGCACCGCTCCCGCTCCAACAGGATAGCCCCCCAGCAGCCCCAGAGCCAGGGCGGCGCCCCCGGCGCCTCCCACATGGAAGAGCCGGGGCATCAGACCGCCCAGCTTCTGTCCCAGCCACCGGCCCAGCCCCAGGCCAATGGCCAGGTTGGAGAGGACAAAATAGGGGAACAGGGCGGGGAGGATGACCTGTCCGCAGAGGGTCAGCCCAGCCCGGGCCGCCTCCGCCCCCGCCTGAGGGCAGCAGATCAGGGCCAGGGCATACAGCCCCACCCCCAGTCCCATACCGATTCGCGCCATGGCGGTCACCTCCCTATTCCAGCCTATGGCGGGGCGGCGGGGGATAGACCAGAGGGGCGGGGTGTGGTATACTGACGGAAAAGGGGGGATTGCTGTGAACCGACGCTATCACCTCATCGACGGCCTCCGGGGGCTGGCGGTGGTGAATATGGTGCTCTATCACTTTCTGTTTGACCTGTTTATTCTCCAGGGCTTTCAGCCCGATTGGCGGGAGATTCCCGCCGTCCATATCTGGCAGCAGTGGATCTGCTGGACTTTTATTCTGATCTCCGGCCTCTCCTGGCACCTGGGTCATCACCGGGTAAAAAACGGACTCATCCTCAACGGCTGCGGCCTGCTGGTGACGGTGGTGACCCGGATCGCTGAGCCGGAGGAGGCCATCTGGTGCGGGGTGCTCACCCTGCTGGGCTGCGCCCTGCTGCTGGCGACGGCGCTGGGTCCGCTGCTGGAGCGGATTCCCGCCCTGCCCGGGGCGATTGGGAGCTTTTGCATCTTCCTTCTGACCCGCACCGTTCAGAGCGGCAGTCTCTCCCTGGGAGGATGGGTGCTGTGTGAGCTGCCGAAGCATTTCTATGTGGGCGGTCTTGCCACTGTGCTGGGCTTTCCCGCCCCCGGCTTCTATTCCAGCGACTATTTCCCCATCTTCCCCTGGTTTTTCCTCTACCTCACCGGCCTGTTTGCGGGGCGGATGATCCTGAGCCGCCCGCCCGCCATTCTGGAACGGCGGATCCCCGGCCTGAGCTGGGTGGGCCGGCACAGCCTTTTGATTTACCTTCTTCACCAGCCGGTGGCTATGGCGGTGTCCATGGCAATCGGGCTGCTGCGGTGACAGACGACGCGCCATCCCGAGGCCTTTCGGTTCCCGGGATGGCGCTGTTTTTTCAGACAATTATGAGAAAATCGTAATCACCCTTTCAGCTGTTTTTAAAACTTCCCTGTTATCCTGTCTCTCGTACCGGGAGCGCATCCCGAAAACGGCGACCGGATGGGAGTGACACGCATGAAAGGACTGCTGCGGCTGGGGGCGGCCTTGCTGGGCCTGTTTCTGTTTCTGGAGCTGGGGATGGATTGGATTGCCCCTCAGAAGTCCATGGAGCAGCTGGCCCGGGAGGAGCCCACCGCCCGGGACATTCTCAAGGAGCCGGCCCAGACGGTGGATGTGCTCATTCTGGGGGACAGCGAGTCCTATTCCGCCTTTACCCCCATGCAGCTCTGGAAGGACACCGGCTGCACCGCCTATGTCTGCGGCACCTGCGGCCAGCAGCTGTGCGATACCGAGCAGCTGCTCTATCAGGCGTTCCAGACCCAATCGCCCAAGGTGGTTCTGCTGGAGACCAACGCCCTCTACCGGCGGGTCTCTCTGCGCCGGCTGGCCTGTTCCTGGGTGGAGGCGGCTCTGGCCGGCCTGCAGGGACAGGGTGAGACAGAGCGGGACAGCACGGCACAGGCCCTCTCCAGTGCCGGCACCGTGGATATCTGGAAGGGCTTTCGCTGCAACACCAAGATCAAAAGCGGCAGCGGGGGAGACTATATGCACCCCACCGGGGAGCGAGCGTCCATCCCAAAACGGAACCGCCGCTACCTGGAGCGCATCAAGGCCTTCTGCGACGCCCGTCAGGCCCGGCTGATTCTGGTCAGCACCCCCAGCACGGTGAACTGGAACACCCGCCGGCACAACGGCGTTCAGGCCCTGGCGGAGGAGCTGGGCGTGACCTATGTGGATTTGAACCTGGGACAGGTGGACATCGACTGGAGCACCGACACCCGGGACCGGGGGGATCACCTGAACTACTACGGGGCGGTGAAGGTCACCCGGTCTCTGGGGGAGTATCTGGAGACGCTGGACGTACTCGCCGATCACCGGACGGATCCCACCTATGCCCCTTGGAACCAGGCCCTGGAGGGGTATGAGGCGGCGGTGGAAGAGGCAGACGGATAAAAGAAGCGTGTCCGCAAACCGACTGTAAAACGGTTTGCGGACACGCTTTTGGAGCGGAAGATTATTCTCCCTCCCACCAGACAACGCTGTCTGCCGCCAACGTTTTGGGCAGGTCGATCAGCCGCTGGTTGGAGGAGCCCCGAAACCGGAGGGAGATGTCCTTCTTCTCCTGGACGAACTCCCCGTCCACCAGCACATCCAGATAGCTGAGGATTTCCCGGGTAATGTCCCAGTCCCCCAGCTTGCCGGTGAGGATGTCCGTGTCCAGGGTGTAGCCGGAGAAGGCCCAGATGCTCTTTTCCGGCAGCTCCCGCCGCACCCGGCGGAGCAGAGGCAGCAGGGCGGCCTGATTCTGCGGCTCAAAGGGCTCGCCCCCCAGCAGGGTGAGACCGGCGATATAGCTGGGGGAGAGGGCCTGGAGAATCTCGTCCTCGGTCTCCTGGGTGTAGGGCCGGCCGTAGTGGAAGTCCCAGGCCTCCTGGTTGAAGCAGCCCTTGCAGTGATGGGTGCAGCCGGAGACGAACAGGGACACCCGGACGCCGGGGCCGTTGGCCACGTCTATCTTTTTGATGTCGGCGTAATACATGGAAAACCTCCTTTTCAATGCAGAGTAGACGAAAGAAGCAGGAAAATCCGCTGTATGATAACAAGCTGTAGGGGCGGCCCTGTGTGGCCGCCCATGGTCAAGGCTTTCGCTCCAGCTGTCTGTGCGGATTCGCAGCAATATAAGCCCTGGTTTCGGACAGATCTTGTTCGTTGCGGATGATATGCTCATAGTAATTGCGCTGCCAGAAGCGATGCTGGAACGGAGCATACAGTCCTTTGCGGACACCACGGATATATTCATTTGTGGTCATGGATTTGAACCAGCCGACAATGTCGGAGAGACTGCTGTCACCGGAGGAAATCAGGAGAATGAAGTGGATATGGTCCGGCATGATGCAAAAGGTATCTATAGAGACTCCAGTGAATTTATGCTCTATTTCCAGCAGCCATTTGGCGATCATAGCGTCTGGAGCGTTTGGGCGGCCACACAGGGCCGCCCCTACGGAAGAATCGGGAACAATCTGCCCAAACAGGGGAATACGTCCGTGGGTACAGATCGTGACAAAGTAAGCGCCCTGACTGCTGTAGTCAAAATTTGGCAGGCGGATTTGCTTTCGATGTGTTTCACGCATTGGTATCTCCTGCTGATGAAGCACAGAACAGATGGCAAGAATGGGCGGCCGTTCAGGGCCGCCCAATTTGTCATTTTCTATCTTTACAGATGCAGAACCCGGGACTTGATCTCCTTGGTCTTGCCCACGTTCCAGAAATTCTCCCCCAGATAGCCGCAGGTACGGCGCACCACGTTCATCTTCTTCTGATCCTTGTTGCCGCAGCAGGGGCACTCCCACTCCAGGTCGGCGTTGATCTGAATCTCGCCGTCGTAGCCGCACACCTGGCAGTAGTCGCTCTTGGTGTTGAACTCGGCGTACTGGATGTTGTCGTAGATGAACTGTACCAGAGATTCCAGAGCGGGGAGGTTGTGGCGCATATTGGGAATCTCCACATAGGAGATGCATCCGCCGGTGGACAGCTTCTGGAACTGGCTCTCAAAGGTGAACTTGGAGAAGGCGTCGATCTTCTCCCGCACGTCCACGTGGTAGGAGTTGGTGTAATAGCCCTTGTCGGTGACGTTCTCCACCGTGCCGTACCGCTCCTTATCCACCCGGGCGAAGCGGTAGCACAGGCTCTCGGCGGGGGTGCCGTAGAGGGCGAAGCCGATGTTGGTCTCCTCCTTCCAGCGATTCACCGTGTCCTTCAGGTGCTGCATGACCTGGAGGGCGAACTCGGTGCCGCCGGGCTGGGTGTGGCTCTTGCCGGTCATGAGATAGGTCAGCTCATACAGGCCGATATAGCCCAGGGAGATGGAGGAATAGCCGCCGTAGAGGTACTTGTCAATGGTCTCCCCCTTCTTTAGCCGGGCGATGGCGCCGTACTGCCAGTGGATGGGGGACACGTCGGAGAGGACGCCCTTGAGGGCGTTGTGGCGGCACATGAGGGCCTCCTTGCAGATCTCCAGCCGGCGGTCGAACTCCGGCCAGAACTTGTCCATATCGCCCCGGACCTCCAGGCCGATCTGAGGCAGGTTGATGGAGACCACGCCCTGGTTGAACCGGCCCTCGAACTTGTAGTTTCCGTCCTCGTCCTTCCAGGGGGACAGGAAGGAGCGGCAGCCCATGGGGGAGAAGACGTTGCCCTCGTAGGTCTCCCGCATCTTCTTGGCGGAGATATAGTCGGGATACATCCGCTTAGCGGAGCACTTGACCGCCAGCTTGGTCAGATAGTCGTACTTGCCGCCCCGGAGGCAGTTGTTCTCGTCCAGCACATAGACCAGCTTGGGGAAGGCGGGGGTGACGTAGATGCCCTGCTCGTTCTTGATGCCCTCCAGCCGCTGGCGGAGAATCTCCTCGATGATCATGGCGTTCTCTTCCGCATAGGGATCGTCCTCCCGGGGATAGAGGAAGAGGGTGACAAAGGGGGACTGGCCGTTGGTGGTCATCAGGGTGTTGATCTGGTACTGGATGGTCTGAACGCCGTTTTTCAGCTCAGTGTACAGCCGCTCCGCCACCAGCTTGTCCAGCAGCTCCGGCTCCATGGAGCCGCCGGCGGCCTCCAGGATCTTCTGGGTGAACTTGTCCTTGCTCTTGCGCAGATACTTGGCCAGGTGGCTGATGTCCACGCTCTGGCCGCCGTACTGGTTGGAGGCCACGCAGGAGATGATCTGGGTGGTGACGGTGCAGGCCACCTGGAAGCTCTTGGGGCTCTCAATCAGCTTGCCGTTCATCATGGTGCCGTTGTCCAGCATATCCCCGATGTTGATCAGGCAGCAGTTGAAGATGGGCTGCACATAGTAATCCGCGTCGTGGAAGTGGAGCAGACCCTCGTCATGGGCCTTGGAGATCTTCTCCGGCAGCAGGATGCGCCGGGTCAGGTCCCGGCTGACGATGCCGGCGATATAGTCCCGCTGGGTGGAGGCCACGGTGGTATCCTTGTTGGAGTTCTCCTCCGCCATCTCCTTGTTGGAGTTGTGGAGCAGATCCAGAATGTCCTCGTCGGTGGTGTTCTGCCGCCGGGCCAGGGAGCGGATATAGCGGTAGATGATATAGGCCTTGGCCAGGTCATACTTGCCCAGGGCCATGATCTGCTGCTCCACCATGTCCTGGATATCCTCCACCAGCAGGCGGGGGCGATCCTTCTTCATGACGAAGTCGGCGATGTCATCAATCTGGGCCTGGTCGATCTGGTAGTCAGGCTCCACTGCCTGATTGGCCTTTTGAATGGCGAGCACAATTTTACTGCGGTCAAAATCGACGGTGGTGCCGTCCCGCTTGATTACTTTCATGTCAGGGCCTCCCTTGTTGTCTGTCAGGTGATAAAATCTTTTGAAGGGCGCGGCCCTGGGGGCCGGCGGGCAAACAGAAACTGCCGAGGCTCCCAACTGGGGAACCGGCAGCGGTCAGACTTCGGAACAGGTCATACTATAATGCGTATGGAACAAAGCCGAAACCTTGAAAGCCAAGGCTTTCAAGGTCCACTGGCTTTGTTCAGCAGACATTACTATAGCAGAGTTTCCGGCAAAAGGCAAGAGCAAAAAGGAAAATTCTACACAACATATTGTGGTCATAGAAGGAGATTTACCATAACGGGACACAATATGTAGACTGACGACTTGACGGAGGGGCGGCAAAAAGCGGGGAAAAGCCCTCCTTTTCCCGGGGAAAGCCGGTCTTTTCCCAGAAAAGAGTGCCTGGGAGGGGAAAAGGGGGCAGTGGGAGCCTTGTATGGGGAAGGAGAGAAGAACACTATATCTTGTGTCAAAAGCGGGCGGAGGACCGGGCGGCAGAGGGCCGGGTCGTCATGATTGCCAAATGGGCGCATAAGATATCCTGAAAGGGAGGGATACGCCATGGGAGAACACACCTGGAACCGCATTCTGGAGAAGACGGCGGAGACCTTCGACCTGCCGGGGGACGTGGTGGCGGGGCTGCCCCGGATGGAGCTGGTGGGCAGCGGGGAGTTCTGGATGGAGGGCCACCGGGGCATCCTCAGCTACGGGGCCGAGGAGATTCTGATCAGCGGCGGCCGGCTGGTGGTGCGTCTGCGGGGCAAGGAGCTGGAGCTGCGGAGCATGAACGCCAATACCCTGTGCATCTCCGGCCAGATCGCCGGGGTGGATCTGGAGTAGCGGATGCAGTGGCTGGTGAATTTCCTCCGGGGGACGGTGACGCTGCGGGTGCGGGGGCCTTTTCTGGAGCGGTACTTCAACATCTGCGCCGCCGCCGGTCTGGGCTTCTGGAAGAGCCGCCAGATCTCCCCGGAGGAGCTGGAGGTCACCCTGGCCCGGTGGGATCTGAACAGGGCGATTGCCCTGGGAGAGAAAGCCCTGTGCCAGGTGGAGGTGGTGGAAGAGGCGGGCCTTCCCGCCTTTCTCTGCCGGTTCCGGCGGCGGTACGGCATGGCAGCGGGGATTCTGCTGCTGGCGGGGGTGTTTCTCGTCCTCAGCCGGTTTGTCCTGGTCATCGAGGTGGAGGGGAATACCGCCGTGCCCGACTCGGTGATTCTGGCCCGGCTCCAGAGCCACGGCTTCGGGGTGGGGAGCTACGGCCCCGGGGTGGACGTCCGGGCCCTCTCCAACAGCGTGCTGCTGGACCTGGAGGAGCTGAGCTTTCTCACCGTGAATATCACCGGCATCCGGGCCCAGGTCATCGTCCGGGAGACCGAGCCCGCCCCGGAGATTCTGGACCGGAGCCGGGCCGCCGACATTGTGGCGGAGCGGGACGGAGTGATTGTGGACGTGGACGTGACCGGAGGAGAGGGGGTGGTGGAAAAGGGCCAGGCGGTGCTGGAGGGGGAGGTGCTCATCTCCGGCATGCTGGTCAACGA
Organism: uncultured Clostridia bacterium; assembly: GCA_945926565.1. Taxonomy (GTDB): domain Bacteria; phylum Bacillota; class Clostridia; order Oscillospirales; family Oscillospiraceae; genus Onthomonas. The sequence continues at coordinate 9,715 of CAMELY010000033.1, forward strand.
GCGGGGGGACGGCAGCGGGGAGGTGACCTCGGTAAAGCAGGTCATGGCCCGGGGAGAGGTCTGGGCGATGACCAGCCGCACCCTGCGGGCCGCCACCCCCCTTCAGGCCCTCCGTCCGGGGGCAGAGGAGGAGCAGACGGGCTGGGGCCTGACAATCCTGGGCAGACGCCTCAATTTTTATGGAAATAGTAGCAATCTGGATACCGGTTGTGATAAAATGGTCATACTGTATCCGATCACACTGCCCGACGGGGAGGAGCTGCCCTTTGGACTGTGGAAGGTCACCTGGCGGCCTTGGGAGACGGCGTCGGTGAACGCCGAAAGCGCGGAGCGCTATCTGCGCCGGTGCCTTGCCCGGCGGCTGGAGACGCTGGTGGAGGACGGCCGGGTGATGAGCAGCCGCTGGCAGGTGGAGCAGACGGCGGAGGCGGTGACCGTCACCGTGGAGGCCCAGTGCCTGGAACAGATCGGCCGGACGGTATACCTGGAGTGAACGGTTCCCGGAGACGGGCAGAGCAAGAAAGAGAGAAGAGGAATCCTTTTGACAGAACAGAGCATCAATATCGAGCGGATGGAAGAGGCGGTCAGCCTCTTCGGCGCTCTGGATGAAAATATCCGGCTGGTGGAGCGGGAGTTTGACGTGACCATTGTCAGCCGGGACGGAGAGCTGAAGATCACCGGCGACGGGGAGAAGGTCCGCTGGGGGGTCCAGGCGGTGCAGGGTCTGCTGACCCTCTCCGGCCGGGGGGAGGAGCTGAACGAGCAGACGGTGCGCTACGTCCTCTCCCTGGTACGGGCGGGACGGCCGGAGGAGATCGAGTCCTTTGGCCGGGATGTCCTCTGCGTCACCGCCAAGGGCAAGCCGGTGAAGGCCAAGACGGTGGGTCAGACCAGGTATGTCCAGGCCATCCAGAAAAATACCATCACCCTGGGCATCGGCCCCGCCGGCACCGGAAAGACCTATCTGGCGGTGGCCGCCGCCGTGGCCGCCTTCCGGGCCAAGGAGGTCAACCGGATCATCCTCACCCGGCCCGCCGTGGAGGCGGGGGAGCGGCTGGGCTTTTTGCCCGGCGACCTCCAGTCCAAGGTTGACCCCTACCTGCGGCCGTTGTACGACGCCCTGTTTGAAATGCTGGGGGCTGAGACCTATCAGAAGTATGTGGAGCGGGGCAACATCGAGGTGGCGCCCCTGGCCTATATGCGGGGCCGCACCCTGGACGACAGCTTCATCATTCTGGACGAGGCCCAGAACACCTCCCGGGAGCAGATGAAGATGTTCCTGACCCGGCTGGGCTTCGGCTCCAAAATCGTCATCACCGGCGACGTGACCCAGATCGACCTGCCTGACGGAAAGCCCTCCGGATTGCGGGAGGCCATGCGGGTCCTCAGCCGCGTGGAGGGCGTGGGCATCTGCGAGCT
>CAMELY010000034.1 GCA_945926565.1 uncultured Clostridia bacterium
TTCAGCAGTAATTGATTTTGACCACCTTGCCCACCTGATTGAGCAGCTCCTCCAGCCGCCGGATCAGCTGCAGCTTTTTCTCAAAGCCGATGCCGATGTCATCATGGGCGTCGTTGGCCGCCATGCCGAAGAAGATGTTCACATTGGTGGACTCCTTCATCAGCATCAGCGCCAGCAGCGAGGCGGGGTCGGTCTGCTCCCGGAGCTCCAGAACCTGCATGGGGTCCTCAATGGCCGCCTGGCAGATCTCGCAGACCTTTTCCAGGGTGATGACCCCCTCTGTGACCATGTCCACCCCCTCAATCATGGCCATGTCCGGCACCTCTTCGTTGCCGCTGCCCATCTGCACCTCCACCGGCTTGCCCAGATAGCGGGAGACCATCTTGGAGGTATTGCCGCCGCTGACCACATGATAGCCCTCCTTGCGGAAGAAGAGCTGCAGCACCCGGTCGTCATCCCGCTTGTGCTTGGGGGGGCCGATGAGCAGGTTGAGGCTCTTGTGCCGGCGGAACCGGAGGACGGTGGTGGTGGTGTCGTCGTCATTCTTACCGTCGCAGAGCTCCAGACAGTGCCGCTGAATCAGGGCGGCGATCTCGGCGGCGGACAGGTTATCCATGTCCTGCTCCGCCAGGAAGTTCTGGATCTCCCCCTCGCTCCAGCCGTTGTCGTTGTGCTTGCCGATGCCGGAGTGGGTGACGCCGTCGGTCGTCAGCAGGAAGATGTCCCCCTCCTGGAGGGTGATCCGGCTCTCCCGGATCTCCTTGTCCCCCACGAAGCGGACAGAATAGGGATAGCGGCAGGGCTTTCCGTCCCGGAAAAAGATCACCGAGGGATTGTCGTAATTGAGCAGATAGGCCACACCCTTTTCGATCTCTATGGCGGTGAAGGTGGCATAGGCCAGGCCGTGCTGCTTGCTCACCGGCAGGGTGCTGGCCACCGTGTCGATGCACTCCTCCAGAGGGATCTTCCGGTCCAGCATGGTGCCCAGAATGGTGGCGGTGAGGGTAGCCAGGATATTGGCCCGGACGCCGCTGCCCAGGCCGTCGGAGACGGTGACGATCCGCCGGTCCCGGCCGCCGAAGTCCTGGAAGAAGTCGCCGCACAGGGTCTCCTGGTATTTACAGCGGGAGATGTTGGTCAGCTCCAGATACAGATCCCCTTCCAGCATTTGGCTCACTTCTCCTCTCCCTCGTCCAGCAGGATGGCGTCCTTCAGGTCCTTCACCGCCGTCTTGGTCTCAGCGGCGGTCTCGCCCAGGAGGAAGGCGATCTCATGGACGATGCGCAGCTGCTTGTTGACAATCTCGTCCGCCAGGGAGGCAGCCTGCATCTTGGTCTCCAGGTTTTTCCGCTTCTGCTTGTTTTCCTGCGTCAGATCCTTCATGGTGACCACAATGACTCCGGACTCCCGGTCCAGCTGGAAGGTCTCGTCCAGGTACATGCTGTAGTCCGAGTGATAGACCCGCTTCTGCATCAGCTCCTGCCCCGAGGCCAGGAAGTTGACAAAGTCGTACTCGTCCATCAGCTGGCTCACCGGCCGGCCCACCACCGTGTCGGCGGAGATGTGGAACAGCTCGCAGGCGGCCTTGTTGATCTGCTGCACCTTCAGGTCGGTGTTGACGCTGATCAGGGCGTTGGGCAGGATGTCCACCACCGTGTTGGCAAAGGACTCCGCCTTCTCCCGCATATAGGGCAGGCACATGCCGATCTCCGCCTTGCCCTGGAGGACGGCCTTTGCCTTCTCCCGGCAGGTGGGATAGCCGCACATGCCGCAGTTGAGCTCATCCGAGGGGTCGTTCTTGCCGATCTGCCGGAGGACGGCGGTGATCTGGGCGTCCGAGGGGGACATGCGCAGCACCCGCTTGGCCTTGAACTCCTTGGACACGTCCACCTCCTCGGGCACCACAAAGTCAATGCTGTGATCCCGGGTGTTGGCGCTGTTGCGCACCTTCAGCTCGGAGTAGGCGGTGGAGAGCCGGTCCTTGCGGAAGGAGGGGCCGCCCACGCAGCCCGCACGGCAGAAGTTCATCTCGATAAAGCAGTTGGCCATGCGTCCGGCGATGACGTCGTCGATGGCGGCGGCACAGTCGTCAAAGCCGTCCACCGTCAGATAGCGCCAGCCCACCTCCCGGCTCATGGTCTGGAGGATGCCGCCGGTCTTGGGGAAGAGCCGGGACAGCTTGGGATCCACATTGTTCCGGCCCACGATCTCCTGGAGGACGATGCCGGAGTTGCGGAACCAGGTCTTCAGCTCGTCAAACAGGAGGGTGAACTCGTACTCGGACTCCTTCTCCTTCTGCTCCCCCTTTTTCGCCACGCAGGGGGAGATGAAGACGATCTTGGCGTCGGGATAGCGCAGCTTCAGCAGCTTGGCATGGGCCTGGATGGGTGTGAGTACCGGCAGCAGATAGGCCTGGGCCTTGGGCCGCACCTTTTTGATGTAGGTGTTGACGGCAGAGCAGCAGGAGGAGATATAGGTCTTGCCCGGGTTCTCGTGGACCAGCCGCTCGTACTCGGTTTTGACCAGATAGGCCCCCTCCGCCGTCTCAAAGGCGTCGGCAAAGCCCAGATCCTTGAGGGCGCTGCGCAGGGTGGGAAAGTCGGTGCTGAAATATGCGGCGTAGGAGGGGGCCACCGAGGCGATGACCTGCTCGCCGCCGATCAGGCATTCGGTGATGGCGCCGATGTCCGGAATATCCTCCTTGGCGTTCTGGGGGCAGACAGTGACGCAGGTGCCGCAGAGGATGCAGTCGTTTTCGATGATCCGGGCCACATGATCCTTGATCTCGATGGCCTTTACCGGGCAATAGCGGACGCATTTATAGCAGTTTTTGCAGTTTTTGGCGTTGAATTGTAAAATGCTCATCTCAATACCTCTGTTGGATAGCGAAAGCGGGCTGAGCCATTTTCAGGCCCAGCCCGTCGTCTCTTGCCGTATTACTCCTGATTCAGGATGAACTGCTCAAAGACCTGATCCACATTGCCCATGCCCACGCCGGTGATGATCTCATCGTCGATGGACACAGTGATGCCGTCCCGGCAGTGGCCCAGGCAGAAGGCGGAGCCAAAGGTGACCTCATTGGACAGGCCGTGCTCCTCAACCAGCTCCTTGAGCCGCTCCTGGACACGATAGGAACCCTTCTTGTGACAGCTGCTGCCGATACAAACCAATACCTTCATTTTTTACTCCTCCTCGTAGCCTTCCAGGACGGAAATGGCGCCCATAATCGTCTGCTCCACTGCGGTCTTGCCGTACTTGGTGATCTCTGCCGCGTCCTTGGGCAGGTGGTTCAGGCAGGCCGGGCCGCCGATGCAGCCGTTTTCACAGCACATGCCCTCGATAAAGTTGTTGGGCAGCTTGCCGATGTTGGCCTTCATCAGCGCGGTCTTGCACTCGGCAATGCCGTTGCAGACGGCGGGATTGGGCTTGAAGTCGTCGCCCCGCTCCTTATAGGCCTGGCCCACTGCCTCGGACACGCCGCCGGTACGGGCGAAGATACGGCCATAGTAGGAGGCGTTGTCCAGGGGGGTTTCCTCCAGGGAAGCCAGGTCGACCTCCTTGGCGGCAAACAGGGCCTGCAGCTCCTCAAAGGTGATGACGCTGTCGATGTACTCGCTGACCTTGCCCCGATCCAGCTCGGTCTTTTTGGCGATGCAGGGGCCGACGAAGACGGTCTTGCAGCCGGGATCCATCTTCTTCAGGCTCTTGCCGATCTGGGCCATGGGGGACAGGTTGTGGGAGATATGCTGCACCATCTTGGGGAAGCTCTTGTGGATGTAGTTGACAAAGGCGGGGCAGCAGGAGGAGGTGAGGAAGCCCTTCTCCATCAGCTCCTTGCTCTCCAGATAGGCCACCATGTCGGCGCCCCAGGCGGCCTCCACGGCGGTGTGGAAGCCCAGCTTGGTGATGCCGGTGACCACCTTCTCCAGGGTGACCCCCTTCACATGGTCGTACTGGGCGGCGATGGCGGGGGCGATGATGGCATAGACGTGATACTTGGTGTTGTTCTCCGACTCGTTGATCATGCGGATCACGTCGGTGATGTAGCTCTTGTCCACAATGGCGCCGAAGGGGCACTGATAGACGCAGTGGCCGCAGGAGATGCACTTGCTCTCGTCGATGACCGCCTTCTGGGTCTCCATGTCAATCTTCAGGGCGCCGGGGACGCAGGCCCGGACGCAGGGCCGGGTGTGCTTGACGATGGCGTTGTAGGAGCAGGCGGCGGCGCAGCGGCCACACTCGATGCACTTGGTCTTGTCGATGACGGCACGGCGGTCCTTCTCGTCGAAGGTGATGGCGTCTTTGGGGCAGGCGTTGAGACACCGGTGGGCCAGGCAGCCCCGGCAGGTCTCGGTGACCTTCATGCCGTCGGCGGGGCACTCGTCGCAGGCGATGGGGAGCACCTGGACAACGGCGGTGCTGCTCACGTTGCCGCCCATGGCCACCTGCACCCGCTGGGCGCTGATGGCCCGCTCCTTATAAATGCAGCAGCGCATGGTGGGCTTGGCGCCGTCGGGGATAATCTCCTCGGGGATCTTCATGGCGTTGGCCGGAGTCAGTTCGTTGTCATAAGCCAGCTTGGCCACATGCGCCAGGACATCATTTTTAATGGCCTGCACATCAGTCTCAAACAGATTGTTCATGTAGTCCACCTTTTCTTTCCATGGATTCTCCCGCTTCCAGATCGGAGCGCAGTGTCCGGGCGGCGGCAGCCGGCCAGCCTGGCTGTTCTTTTTTGTCAGAGGGATTGTTAAAGTTTGCACACAATTAGTATAGTACGTCCCCCGTCAAATTGCAAGAGGAACCGGCAGGAAAGTGCCGTAAAACTGTGCACTCAGTTGCTTTTCGCTAACCATTCTCCCCCGCTTCCCCTCTCCGCCTCCGGACCGTCATCTCTTGACATTCTCCGTTTCCGGAGTAGGATAATAAGTAACGATTCCTTCGAAAAAGGAGGTCAATATGTCCTATATCTGTCTCATGGTCAATGACGCCGGCGCGGTGGCCGCCGCGGACAGCCGGGAGACCTTCCCCGCCCGGGTCCATCTGGACTGGCGGCAAAAGTGCTTCTCCCTGCCGGAGCAAAGGCTGATCTGGGCCTGCTGCGGCCCCACCCTCCGCTATGGGGTGGATGTGCTCCGGGCGGTCAGGCAGATTCTCCGGGCCGATACCCCGATGGAGGCCCGGCTTGAGCGGATCGCAAAGCTGGTGGGTGCCCTCACCCGGGTCAATCTGGTGGGAGGCGACCCCGGCCCCTTCTGCCTGCTGGCCGCCCAGTGGGAGGAGGGCGGCTTCACCGTCTGGGACTGCCAGGTGCGCAGGGGCGTGCTCACCCATCACCGCACCCAGCTCCGGCCCGGCGAGGCGCTCTTCCTCCACGCCGGGGCCTGGCACCGGGCTATGCCGCCTCTGGACCCGGACCGCCTGAAGGGGCTCTCCTACGAGGCTCTCCGGGCGGCGGCCCAGGAGCGGGTGGCTCTGGCCATTCAAAAGGACGAGCAGCGGCTGGCCCAGAATCCCAAGCACAACCAGACCATCGGCGGCCGGGTGCGCTGCGTGGGTCTGCGGGTCAAAGAAAAAGCAGTTTAGCCCTCCAGAATGCCCAGTAGGGCGGGCAGGCTCAGCTCGGGAGAGAAGAGAAAGGCCTCAGCCAGCGCCTCCATATTGTCGTCGGAGTACTCCACCTCCTTGGAGTACTGCCGGGTGACCTCAATCTGGTCGGCCAGGGTAAACCGCCCTGTCCTCTGCCACTGGCGGGCACCCAGAGCCGCCATGGTGAGTACCATGGTAACAGTCTGCCAGACCTTGCCCAGCAGATCCCCGTCATAGACTGCCTTGAGGGCGTAGCGGAAGAGCAGGTAGACGCACAGGTGCTCGTACTCATAGCTCCGCTCTCCCAGCGCGGCCCCGAAGCCGGGCCAGTCCAGCCCGGTCAGGTGGGCCTCCAGGTCGATGACGCTGTCCATCCAGTCCTGCTCCAGGGATTCCATCTTCCGGTGGGTCTCCAACAGGGCGGCAAGGGCAGATTCCCAGTCTCCCGGCTTTCCTTCCAGCCCGGAGAGGGCGATGTCCGCCGCAGGAAGCGCCCCCCGGTTGATCTCCTCCTGGGCGCTTTTCGCCAGGCGCAGGGCGTTTGCCATCCGGCGTCGCAGGGGCAGGCTCCGGTCCTGAACCAGCTCAAACAGCCGGTCCCGCAGTTCCAGCAGGGGGAGATAGAGGGGGGCGTCCCCGTCCTCCTCGTCGTCCGGGTCGCTGTCGGTGAGATAGGTCTCAAATTCTGCCGGAGCGGGGTCGGAGAGAATCAGCCGGGCCGCCTCCTCACAGCACAGGCCCACGCCGATCTCCATCCGGCCGGGAAACCACTCCCGGTACCGGGGGTGGAGGGCGCAGATGTCCCCGATGTGCTCCTCCCCCAGCTCGATGACCAGGGAGCAGAGGCCCTGCTCGTTCAGAAAGGGGCACTGCCCCTCCTGGGGCCGGATGCAGAAGGCCCCCTCCTCATCCCGGCCGATGCCGTCGAGAATCCGCTCCCGCTGGGGCTGGGGCAGGCTCCGGTAATAGTCCATGGTGGCCTCGTCCACCTCAATCTCCCAGCCGGTGCGGCAGCAGTTGTCCCGGCAGGCGTCCGCCAGGCATCGAAAGTCCTTATAATAGCTGGGTGCGGTCATTTCCACTGCGTCCATCTCCTTTTGCTTCGTTGGTTCGATTGTAGCAGAAAGGCGGGCCGTTGAAAAGGGCCGTCTCCCCCATCCGGCGGCCCTCCCCGGCGAAATTCTGTGATTTTGCCGGGAAAATCTGCCGGAACCGCCACCCTTCCCCATAGAATACACCTTGCATCTCTTCCGTAAAATTGATATAATAACTCATAATGTGTGTGCAACCCTCAGCGGCTTTTTGTCCGCTTACAATCCTTTGAAGGAGCATGTCTTATGGATTCTCTGCAGCAACTGGAACAGCACCGCCGCGACCTGCTGGGCAGCGGCAAGCCGGAGCGTCAGCACGAAAAAGGCAAGCTCACCGCCGACGAGCGGCTGAACCTGCTGTTCGATACCGACACCTTCGTAGAGTATAACGTCTTCCAGAACCGGAGCCGGGATCTGGAAAAGCCCTGTGCCCGGGACGGCGTCATCGCCGGCTGCGGCAAAATCAACGGCCGCTACGCCTACGCCTACGCCCAGGATTTCACCATCTCCGGCGGCGCCCTGTCCGACTCCAACGCCCGGAAGATCACCGAGGTGCAGAAGATGGCCCTCAAGGCCAAGGTGCCCATCATCGCCCTGATGGACTCCGGCGGCGCCAAGATTCAGGAGGGCATCAAGGCCCTGGCCCAGTATGGCAACATCTTCTACCAGAACGTCCAGGCCTCCGGTGTCATCCCCCAGATCACCGCCATTATGGGCCCCTGCGCCGGCGGCGCCAGCTACTCCCCCGCCCTGCAGGACTTCATCTTCTTTGTGGAGGGCACCGGCGAGATGTTCGTCACCGGCCCCGCCGTGGTCAAGGAGGTCATTGGAGAGGATATCTCCATGCAGGAGCTGGGCGGCGCTGACGTCCATATGCGGAAAAACGGCGTGGCCCACGTCCGGGCCTCAGACGACCGGGACTGCCTGCTCAAGATCCGCAACCTGCTGTCCTATCTGCCCCAGAACTGCGACCAGCTCCCCGACATCCAGCCCAAGTTCAAGGCCCGCTGGCAGCGGGGCATTGAGGACGTGGTGCCGGAGAACAAGCGCCGGATCTACGACGTGAAGCGGGTCATCGACTATCTGGCGGACACTGAGTCCTTCTTTGAGATTGAGCCGGAGTTTGCCGCCAACATTGTCACCGGCTTTGCCCGGGTCAAGGGCGCCACGGTGGGCTTTGTGGCCAACCAGCCCGCTGTCCTCAGCGGCTGCATGGACGTGAACGCCTCCTGCAAGGCCGCCCGGTTCATCCGCACCTGCGACTGCTACAACATCCCCCTGATCAATCTGGTGGACGTCCCCGGCTTCTTCCCCGGCCGGGAGCAGGAGAGCTCCGGCATCATCCGCCACGGCGCCAAGGTGCTCTACGCCTACTCCGAGGCCAAGGTGCCCAAGATCACCCTCATCCTCCGCAAGGCCTACGGCGGCGCCTACATCGCCATGTGCTGCAAGGAGCTGGGCGCCGACGTGGTCTGGGCCTGGCCCTATGCAGAGATCGCCGTCATGGGCGCCGAGGGCGCGGTGAAGATTCTGAACAAGCGGGATCTGAAGGCCGCCGGCGACAAGTATCAGGAGGTGCTGGACGAGAAGGTGCAGGCCTACAAGGACACCTACCTGAACCCCTATATCGGCGCCAAGCTGGGCTACATTGACGACGTCATCCAGCCTCAGGACACCCGCCGGCTGCTGGAGAAGGTGCTGGAGGCCCAGCTCACCTTCCAGACCGGCCAGAAGAAGGAGCGGCACGGGAATATTCCCCTGTAAGCCGTCTGAGACAGCTGCATAGAAAAATCGGGATCCGGCCCATCGGCCGGATCCCTTTTGCTTTGCCGGAACGCCCGTTCCGGCATTTACTTTTTCACCAGCTTCTCCAGCACTGCGGAGAGCTCCTCCAGCTTGGCCTCCGCCTCCCGGGCGTCTCCCGCCTCCACCGCCTGGCGGACGCAGCAGTTCATGTGGGCCTTGAGCACCTCGGCGTTGGTGCGGGAGAGGATGGACTGGGTGGCCATGAGCTGGTTGGAGATGTCGATGCAGTACCGATCCTCCTCCACCATCTTCAAAATGCCGTCCAGCTGGCCTCGGGCGGTCTTCAGCAGCCGGGTGATCTGCGCCTGATCCGCCTGCATCAGTCCACCGAGACCACTTCATAGCCGGCGGCGGTGACGGCGTCGGCCAGAACCTTATCCTCCACTGGGGCGGACAGGGTGCAGGTGGCCGTCTTGGCCTCCAGATTGACCTCGCAGGCCTCCACGCCGGGGAGGGCGGAGAGGGTCTTCTCCACAAAGGCCTTGCAGTGATTGCACATCATGCCGTTTACAACCAGGGTTTTCGTCATAGCAGTATCTTCTCCTTTTGCCTCAATTGAGGTGATTTCAGTATCGACATGCCGGTGGGCAGTGTCTTCTTCGGGATATTTGGGCCGGAACAGCCGCAGCCGCAGGGCGTTGGAGACCACGCAGAAGGAGCTGAGGCTCATGGCGGCGGCGGCGAACATGGGATTGAGCTGCCAGCCCAGAACGGGATAGAACAGGCCCGCCGCCAGGGGGATGCCCAGGCAGTTGTAGCAGAAGGCCCAGAACAGGTTCTCCTTGATGTTCCGGATGGTCTTGCGGGAGAGCTGGATGGCCCCGGCGGCGTCGGTCAGGTCGGAGCGCATCAGCACCACGTCCGCCGACTCGATGGCCACGTCGGTGCCCGCCCCGATGGCGATGCCCACATCCGCCCGGGCCAGGGCGGGGGCGTCGTTGATGCCGTCCCCCACCATGGCCACCTTCCGGCCCTGGGCCTGAAGCTGGGCAATCTGCCGCTCCTTGTCCTGGGGCAGCACATCGGAGATGACCTGGGTGATGCCCAGCGGGGCGGCCACCGCCCGGGCGGTGCGGCTGTTGTCCCCGGTGAGCATGACCACCTGGATGCCCTGGGCCTGGAGGGCCCGGATGGCCCGGGGGCTGGACTCCTTGGCCAGGTCGGCCACGGCGATGGTGCCCAGCCAGACGCCGTTCTCGCTGAAATAGAGGGGGGTCTTGCCCTGATCCGCCAGTGTCTCCGCCTGGGCGGCATCAATGGACACCCCCAGCTGCTCCATCAGCCGGCGGTTGCCGGCAGCGTAGCAGTCTCCGTCAATCTGAGCGGTGAGACCCAGGCCGGGGAGGGCCCGGAAATCGGTCACCGGGCAGAGGGGGATGCTCCGCTCCCGGGCCAGGGCGGTAATCGCCTCCGCCAGGGGGTGCTCCGAGTCCTTTTCCATGGAGGCGGCCAGGTTGAGCAGCTCTTCCTCCGTCCGGCCGGGGGCGGGGATCAGGTCGGTAACCCGGGGCTTACCCTGGGTGATGGTGCCCGTCTTGTCCAGCACCACCGTGTCCACCTTGTGGAGCGTCTCCAGGCTCTCGGCGGATTTAAAGAGGATGCCCAGCTCCGCCCCCTTGCCGGTGCCCACCATAATCGCCACCGGGGTGGCCAGACCCAGGGCACAGGGGCAGGAGATGACCACCACCGCCATGGCCGAAGTCAGAGCCGCCGTCACCGATCCGGAAGCGAGCATCCAAACCACAAAGGTGACCAGGGCGATGCCCAGCACCACCGGGACAAAGATCCCCGCCACCCTGTCCGCCAGCTTGGCAATGGGCGCCTTGGAGGCAGAGGCCTCCTGCACCAGCCGGATGATCTGGGCCAGCGTGGTGTCCTCCCCCACCCGGGAGGCGGTAAAGGTGAAGGCCCCGCTGCCGTTGATGGTGCCCCCGGAGACTGGATCCCCCGGGTGCTTTTCCACCGGAATGGGTTCGCCGGTGAGGGCGGACTCGTCCACCGAGGTGGAGCCGGAGGCCACCACCCCGTCCACCGGGATGGCCTGTCCGGGCCGGACGGCGATCCGATCCCCCACCTGCACCGCCTCGATGGGCACTTCAACCTCCTCCTCTCCCCGGAGTACCCGGGCGGTCTTGGGCTGGAGGTCGATGAGGTGCCGGAGGGCGTCCGAGGTCTTGCCCTTGCTCCGGGTCTCCAGGTATTTGCCCACATCAATTAAGGTGAGAATCATACCGGCGGACTCCAGATAGAGGTGGTTCATGTGGTACTCCTCGGCGGTCATCAGATCCCCCTGCCCCAGGGCCCGGGCGATGACAAAGAGGGCATAGACCGAGTAGACCATGCCGGCGGCGGCGCCGATGGCGATGAGGGAGTCCATGTTGGGGGCCTTTCTCCCCAGTGCCCGGAAGCCGTTGATGAAGTATTTGTCATTGAGATAGAGGATGGGCAGCACCAGCACCAGCTGGGCCAGGGCGTAGACCATGGAGTTCTCCGC
>CAMELY010000035.1 GCA_945926565.1 uncultured Clostridia bacterium
CACTCCTTCCGTCACGGCTACGCCGTGCCACCTCCCTCAGAGAGGGAGGCTTGGGCTGGTGCATGACTGAAACTGTTCTATAGAAAGAAGCATTTTATGCAAACCAAGCTGTTTACCATTCCCACCCCCGTGGGACATGAGCGTGAAATAGAAGCCGCAGCAGCCCTGCTCCGCCAGGGCCAACTGGTGGGCATCCCCACCGAGACGGTCTACGGCCTGGGTGCGGACGCCCTCAACCCGGCGGCGGTGGCCGCCATCTACGAGGCCAAGGGCCGGCCCTCAGACAACCCGCTGATTATCCACGTCCCTAACGACAAGAGCTGGCTGAGCCGGTACTGCCTGGACGTGCCGCCCCTGGCCTATGCGCTGGCGGAGACCTTCTGGCCGGGGCCCCTGACCATGATTCTGAAGCGAAACCCAATTGTCCCCGACCGTACCACCGGCGGCCTGGACACGGTGGGGGTGCGCTGCCCCGACCACCCGGCCACCCTGGCCATCATCCGGGCGGCAGATCGCCCCATCGCGGCCCCCTCCGCCAACACCTCCGGCCGTCCCAGCTGCACCACCGCCCGGGAGGTGCTGGAGGACGTGGGTGGTAAAATCGCCGGCGTGGTGGACGGCGGCCCCTGTGCCGTGGGGGTGGAGTCCACCATTCTGGATCTCACCGTCACCCCGCCCCGGCTGCTCCGGCCCGGCGGCATGCCCCTGGAGGCGCTGGAGGCGGTCTGCGGCGAGATTGCCATTGATGCCGCCACCGTCCGCCAGATGGGGGCAGGGGAGCATCCCCGGGCCCCCGGCATGAAGTACCGCCACTACGCCCCCAAGGCCCCGGTGACAGTCATCACCGGAGACCCGGAGCGGACGGCGGACTACATCGCCCGGCAAGCGGGGGAGAAGACCGGCGTCATCTGCTTTGAAGAGTTCCTGGACCGGTTTTCCGGCTCTGTGGCGGTCTCCCTGGGCCCTGTGGGGGACAAGGGGGAGCAGGCCCGGCGGGTCTTCTCTGACCTGCGGTTTTTCGACCAGACGCCGGTGACCGAGATTTTGGCCCAGTGCCCCGATCAGGGCGGTCTGGGCCGGGCGGTGGCCAACCGGCTGAAGAAGGCGGCGGGCTTCCACGTCATCTCATTGGAGAACGAGGAATCGGTATGATTGTCATCGGCATTACCGGCCCCACCGGGGCGGGAAAGACCACCGCCCTCCGGGTGCTGGAGGAGCTGGGCGTCCGGGTGCTGGACTGCGACGCCATCTATCACCAGCTGCTGGAGACCAGCAGGCCCCTGCGCCGGGAGCTCACCGGCCGCTTCGGGGAGGTTTTTGACGAGAACGGGCTGAACCGGCACAAGCTGGGCAAGATGGTGTGGGGAGATGAGCAGGCCCTGCAGGATCTGGGCGCCATCACCCACAAGTACATCCTCTCCCAGCTGGGGGAGGAGATCGCCGACGCCCGGGAGGCGGGCCTGCCCGGCGCGGCCATCGACGCCGCCCTGCTGCTGGAGTCCGGGGCGGAGGAGCTGTGCGACACCACCGTGGCGGTCACCGCTCCGGAGGAGGTGCGCATCCGGCGCATTATGGCCCGGGAGAACATTGACCGGGACTACGCCCAGGCCCGGGTCCGGGCCCAGAAGCCGGCGGAGTGGTTTACCGGCCGCTGCCGGCATACCCTAGTCAACGACAGCACGGAGGAGGCCTTCCGGGGCGCGGCTCTGGCCCTTTTCCGCCAACTGCTGAGTGAATAATCTTGTATAGGAGGAATTCAGCCATGTCTGAACAAAAGAATCTGAGAGAAGCCCTGCTCCTGGAGCAGAAAAACGGCTATGACCGGCTCTCTGACCGGGAGCTGGCCGAGCTGGAGACCTATTGCGAGGGCTACAAGGACTATCTGAACCGGGGCCGCACCGAGCGGGAGTGCGTAGAGACTACGGTGGCGCTGGCGGAGGCCCAGGGATTCCGGCCCTTTGTCCCCGGTCAGGCAGTGAAGACCGGCGACCGGATCTATCAGGTCAACCGGGGCAAGGCGGTCATGCTGGCCGTCATCGGCGAGCAGTCCCTGGCCGACGGCATTATCATCGGCGCCGCCCACATCGACTCCCCCCGCCTGGATCTCAAGCCCCATCCCCTGACCGAGGACGCTGAGCTGTGCACCCTCAAGACCCACTACTACGGCGGCATCCGCAAGTATCAGTGGGTGGCCATCCCCCTGGAGCTGGTGGGCGTGGTCGTCAAGGCGGACGGCACCCAGGTCAAGGTGGACATCGGCCGGGATCCCGGGGACCCTGTCCTCACCATCCCCGACCTGCTGCCCCATCTGGCGGATAAGCAGTCCCACAAGCCCCTGTTCCAGGGCATCGAGGGCGAGCAGCTCAACCTGCTGGCCGGCTCCCGCCCCTACGCCGGGGACGACGGCAGCGACCGGGTCAAGCTGGCGGTGATGGCCATTCTCAACGAGAAGTACGGCATCACCGAGGCCGATCTGATCTCCGCCGAGCTGTGCGCCGTGCCCGCCTACGCCCCGGTGGACGTGGGCCTGGACCGGTCCATGATCGGCGCCTACGGCCAGGACGACCGGGTCTGCGGCTATGCCACCCTCAAGGCCCTGCTGGAGCTGGGCACCCCCAAGCGCACCTGCCTGTGCATGCTGGCGGACAAGGAGGAGGTAGGCTCCATGGGCGTCAGCGGCATGCAGTCCCAGGCCTTTGACACCTTCGTGGCAGACCTGTGCGACAGCCAGGACGTGGCGCTGAAGGACTGCTTTGCCCGCTCCTTCTGCCTCTCCTCTGACGTGACTGCCGCCTATGACCCCAACTTTGCCGAGGTCTATGACAAGGGCAACGCCGCCATGCTCAACCGGGGCGTGGGCCTTTGCAAGTACACCGGCTCCCGGGGCAAGGCCGGCGCCTCTGACGCCTCCGCCGAGCTGGTGGGCAAGGTGCGCCGCACCCTGGACCGGGCCGGCGTCATCTGGCAGATGGCCGAGATGGGCAAGGTGGACGAGGGCGGCGGCGGCACCGTGGCCCTGTATATGGCAAACCGGAACATCGAGACCCTGGACGCTGGCACCCCGGTGCTGGCCATGCACGCCCCCTTTGAGGTCACCTCCAAGCTGGACTGCTATATGACCTACCGGGCCATGAAGGCCGTGTTTGAGGACTGAAATCCATTCTTTCCGGGCTGACGGGGCGGAGGGTTCCGCCCTGTCTCCGGACCGCCGAGAGGAGGTATTCCTGTGAATTTCCTGACTGCCGCCATTCTGGGCCTGGTACAGGGCGTGGCTGAGTTCCTGCCCATCTCCAGCTCCGGACACCTGTCCCTGCTGCAAAACTTCTTCGGCCTGGAGACCGCCGAGGGGAGCAATCTGTTCTTTGACGTGCTGCTCCACCTGGGCACCCTGATCGCCGTGTTCATCGTCTACTGGGAGGACATCCGGGGCATGGTGGTGGAGTTTTTTGCCATGTGCGGAGAGCTGGCCGGAAAGCGCTCCTCCCGGCCCACCGCCCAGGCAATGACCCTGCGGCGGCTGATTCTGCTCATCGTAGTGGGCACGCTGCCCCTGTTTCTGGTGCTGCCCATCAAGGACAAGGTGGAGGGGCTCTACAGCAACACCTGGTTTATCGGCTGCGCCCTGCTGGCCACCGGCTGCCTGCTCTTTTTGTCTGACCGGATGGCCAGGGGCAAGAAGAATGCCCGGACCGCCACTCTGGTAGATGTGCTGCTGGTGGGCTGCGCTCAGGGGATAGCGACTGTGCCCGGCCTCTCCCGTTCCGGCACCACCATCGCCGCCGGTATGCTGCTGGGCTTTGACCGGAACTTTGCCGTGCGCTATTCCTTCCTGCTCAGTCTGCCCGCCGTCATCGGCGCCAACATCCTCAGCCTGGTGGACGCCGTTCAGGCGGGGATCGACTGGGCGATGATGCCGGTCTACATTGTGGGCGTCTGCGTGGCTGCCATGAGCGGCTATTTTGCCATCGGCCTGGTGAAAAAGCTGGCCGACGAGGGCAAATTCGGCAAGTTTGCCTATTACTGCTGGGGCGTGGGCGCCCTGGCCCTGGTGCTGTCCGCCGTGTTCCTGCTGATCAACAAGGGCTGAATGTCCTGACGCGGGCCACAGGGCAGAAACCATTCCAAGAGAGGAAAACCTATGGCTACAACCAAAAAGACAACAAAATCGACTTCCTCCGGCGGCAAGAAAAAGGCCGCCTCCGGTCGAGCCAAGACCGGCTCTGCCTCCGGGAGCAAAAAGACCTCCGGCGGCAGCCGGGCTGCCGCCGGAAAAAAGACGGCCTCCGGCAAGCGGACTGCCCGCCGTCCGGTGGACTATCGTCCCCGGCTCATCGGCGGCTGCGTCTGCTTTGCCCTGGCGATCTTTTCCGCCTTTGGCTATTTCGGCGTGGAGGCGATTCTCATCGACCTGCTGGTGGACGGAGAGCGGGGACTGGTGGGCTACGGCTACTGGGTGACTCCGGTGATGCTGCTGTGGGCCAGCGTGGTGCTGCTGCTGTCCCGGGGGATGCCGGTGCGGCTGCGCACCACCTTTGCACTGCTGACCCCCGCGTTGGTGGGCGGCCTGGTGCAGGCGGTCAGCTGGGGGGGCCAGTACGCCCTGGAGCCCGGCCTGCCTCTGCAGCTCTGGCAGCTGGGGATGCAGATGGACTCCGGCGGTCTGCTGGGCGGCCTGCTGGCGGCGCTGCTGACCATTGCCCTGAGTAAGGTGGGGGCGATCCTGGTCTTTGCCGTGCTGCTCATCGCCGATCTGCTCGTTCTGACCAAAAAGACCCCCGCCGATGTGGCTCAGGTCTGCCGGGACGCCAATCAGCGCCGGCAGGAGCGCAGAGCCCAGCGGGAGGCCCAGTGGGATGAGGACGGGGACTATCTGGACGAGCCGGACTTCCCCCCGGAGCCGGAGCCTGTTCTGCCGGCCCGGCCCTCCAGCCGGGGCAGAAGGGCGGCCAAGGCGGTCATCGACATTCCGGTGGACGACGCGCCCCAATCTCAGACGGCGCCCAAAGCAGCTCCGGCGGAGCCTGTCCCTGCCCAGGAGCCTGCTGAGCCCACAGGGCGGATGCCCATCTTCCAGAAGCGGGAGGAGAAGCCCCTGTTTCAGGAGCAGAAGGGGGGCAAGTTCTTTGACCAGTTCTTTGGCAAGGAGCCTGCGGTAGAGGAGCCTGCCCAGGACTATCGGCCCCAGGCCAGCGCCGGACAGCCCAACCCCGAGCTGCCGGTGGAGACTCCGGCGGAGGCAGTGCTGCCCCCCCTGGAGGAGCCGAAGAAAAAGGCTGCCCAGGCCAAGGCGGAGCAGGCCCAGGCCGCCGCCGAGGTGGCCAGAGATCTGGACGCGGGGATGCAGAGCATTCCGGAATATGTCCATCCCCCCATTGACCTGCTGGCGGTGGGCAAAAACGTGTCCCAGAGCGGCGCCAAGGGGGAGCTGCAGGAGGTGCAGGAGCAGCTGGACGGCACCATCCACGACTTCGGCATCGACGCCAGGGTGGTGGGGGCGGTCCGGGGCCCCACAGTCACCCGGTACGAGCTGGAGCTGGAACGGGGCGTCAAGCTGAGCAAGGTGACCAACCTGGCCGACGACATTGCCCTGACCCTGGGCGCCAAGTCGGTGCGCATCGCCCCCATCCCGGGCAAGAGCCTGGTGGTGGGCGTGGAGGTGCCCAACCGGATTGTCACCCCGGTGCCCATCCGGGAGGTGCTGGAGTCGACCGAGTTCCAGCGGCACAAGTCCAACGTGGCCTTTGCCGTGGGCAAGGATATCTCCGGCCACAACGTGGTGGGCAACATCTCCAAGCTGCCCCATATGCTTATCGCCGGTACCACCGGCTCCGGCAAGTCGGTGTGCACCAACTCGATTATCGTCTCCCTGCTCTACAAATCCAGCCCGGAGCAGGTGCGGTTGATTATGATTGACCCCAAGATGGTGGAGCTGTCCGTCTACAACGGCATTCCCCATCTGCTCATCCCGGTTGTCACCGACCCCAAAAAGGCGGCGGGTGCCCTCCAGTGGGCGGTCACCGAGATGCTCAAGCGCTACCGGCTGTTCTCCGAGCGGCATGTCCGGGACCTGGAGAGCTATAACCAGCAGGTGGAGGCGGATCTGGACACCGAGGAGACGGCCATGCCTCAGATCGTGGTCTTTATCGACGAGTTGGCCGACCTGATGCTGGTGGCCTCCAAAGAGGTGGAGGAGGCCATCTGCCGCCTGGCCCAGATGGGCCGTGCCGCCGGCATGCACCTGATCATCGCCACCCAGCGGCCCTCCACCGACGTCATCACCGGCCTGATGAAGGCGAACATCCCCTCCCGGATCGCCCTGTCCGTCTCCTCCGGCCTGGAGTCCCGGATCATCCTGGACACCCAGGGCGCGGAAAAACTGATCGGCAACGGCGACATGCTCTACAGCCCGGTGGGCTCCGGCAAGCCGCTGCGTGTCCAGGGCTGCTACATTGACGAGGAGGAGATCAATCAGGTGGTGGCCTTTATCAAGGCCCACTCCGAGAGCGACTACGACGACTCGGTCATGCAGGAAGTGGAGCAGAACGCCGAGAACGCCGGAAAGAACGGCAAGAAGGGGGGCAGCACCCTCCCCGACAGCACCATCCCCGAGCCCGGCCCCGGCTCCGGGCCCTCCCCGGAGGACGGAGATCCCATGCTCAACGAGGCCATCGACGTGGTGGTGGAGACCGGCATGGCCTCTGTCTCCATGCTCCAGCGGCGGCTCAAGCTGGGCTACTCCCGGGCCGCCCGTCTGGTGGACCAGATGGAGGAGAAGGGGGTTGTGGGGCCCTTTGAGGGCAGCAAGCCCCGGAAGGTGCTGGTGACCAAGGAGCAGTGGGCGGAGCGCAAGCTCCAGGGCGGCACCGTCACCACCTTCGGGGAGGCCAGCGCCATGAGCCAGGCCGCCGACCAGGAGGCCATGGCGGAGGAGGTTGATATGCCTCCCTTTGAGGTATAATAGCCCTGACACTGACAGAGAAAGAGGAGAGATATATATGGTAAAGCTGATCGTATCCGACCTGGACGGCACCCTGGTGCCGGAGGGGGCCGGAGCCCTGCCCCGGGAGCTGATTGAGACCCTGAACCGGGTGCAGCAGGGGGGAATCCCCTTCGCCGTCTCCAGCGGCCGGCAGCACGCCAGCCTGCGGGAAGTGTTCCGTCCCCTGGAGACAGAGCCCTATATCCTCTCCCTCAACGGCGGCTGCATCTGCAAGGGAGACCGGTGCCTCTACACCGACCCCATGCCCCAGGAGGCGGCTCTGGCCATTGCGGAGGAGGCCGGCCGGCTCCCCTGGTGCGACGTCATTCTGGAGACCCGGGAGGAGTGCTGGGTCTACCGGCCCTCCAACGGCGTGGCGGAGGGGCTGGACGCCCGGCGGTATCACTATGCCAAAATCGACCGGCTGGAACAGGTGGAGGGGGAGGTCATCAAGGTGGCCTGCTATCTGACGGCGGAGCTGGAGGACTTCCTGGCCCGGAATCAGCGCCGCTGGGGCAGCGTGGTCAAGGTGGCCCGCTCCGGCGAGCGCTGGGTGGACTTCAACACCTCGGACAAGGGCAAGGGGCTGCTGGCCCTGTGCCGCCTGCTGGGGATTGCCCCGGCGGAGACGGTGGCCTTTGGAGATAACCTGAATGACCGGGCCATGCTGGCCGCCGCCGGCCTGGGCTGGGCGGCAGCCCAGGGGAACCCGGAGCTGCGGCGGGAATTCCCCGTCTGCGCCGACCCCCGGCTGGAGATGGAAAAAATTTTGCGGGAAAACGGAAAAAACCCTTGCAATCCTGAGTAAGCTGTGCTATTATAATTGAGCTGTCAGCGCAGGGATGCGCTGCGGTATGCGGCAGTAGCTCAGTTGGATAGAGTGTTTGGCTACGAACCAAAAGGTCGGGGGTTCGAGTCCCTTCTGCCGTATGTGAAAACGCCCTGAATTCGTGAGGATTCAGGGCGTTTTTGTCGTCGCCGGACAGGGAAAAGGGCGGCCCCGCGGGGCCGCCCCTCAGACGGTTCGGAATGCCCCGCACGTTTACCCGGGGAAGAACAGAGACACCACCGGAATCATCACCGTACACAGCAGAGTGGACAGGACGATGCCGCTGGTCAGGGTGTCGGTCTCCGCGTTGTAGTTGGAGGCCAGCATCACCGACATATTGCCTGCCGGCATGGCGGCCATCAGCGCCATGGAGGAGACCAGCATAGGCTCCCCCGGCAGCAGCCGGCTCAGCACTGCTGCCAGCAGGCAGGGCAGGGCGAGAAAGCGCAGCAGCACAAAGCCGTACATCCGCAGATTGCCCAGCACCGCCTTGAGGGGAGCGGTGGCCAGGTTCACGCCCAGCACCAGCATGGCCAAAAAGGTGGTGGTGCAGCTCACATAGCCCAGGGCGTCGGTGACCAGAGCGGGGGCGGCAAAGGGATGGACGGCCCGGAACAGATAGATGCCCAGGGCGATGACGCAGGAGACGGTTCCCGCGTTGACCAGAGACTTGAGCCGGAAGGGAATTTTCTGGCCCACTGCCCGGGACATGGTGACCAGGCCATAGGTATAGAAAAACACCGAGTACATCATATTGAAGATGACGATGTAAAGCATGGAGCCACTGCCCAGAATGGAGAGGCCCACCGGCAGTCCGATGAAGCCCACATTTCCAAAGAGGGAGAGCATAGTATAGAAGGGGTACTTCTCCTTTGGCGCCCGCAGCAGCCGGGGCAGCAGCTCACCTGTTACCAGCAGGACGAGATAGACGACGGCGCAGACGGCCAGAATCGCCGCCAGCTCTGTCAGAGTAAAGACGGACTCGTCCTCCAGGGCGTTGTATATGATCATCAGCGGACAGCAGATCTGAATGACCAGGGCGGAGGTCTCCTTGCTGCCCTGGACGGAGACGATTCCCGCCTTGTAGATCACTACGCCGAGGACCAGCAGCACGGCGACGGTGAGCATCTTGCCAAAAATCAAAAGCATGAGAAAAACCTCCCGATGGAAAGCATAGCTATCACATTATACTATGGCGGGATTGGCAAAAAAAGGAGCAGATTGGCAGAAAAAGGGCGAAACCAGCCGGAAAAATACTGCAAACCGCCGAGAGATGGGAGAGAGGAGGGCTTGAAGCCGGGGAAACGGCGTGGTAAAATCAAGTTATATTTTCGTGCGCACCGCGAAAAACGGGGCGCGCCCGCTTGGCAGTGAGGTAAGCGATTATGATTTCTGCTCAGAATTTAAGGCAGGAGGCGGAGGGTATCTCGGGTAAGCTCCGGGACCTCTACCGGATTATCCATCAGAACCCGGAGCTGGGCCGTCAGGAGCTGGAGACCTCCGTTCTGGTGGAGCGGCGTCTGCTGGCCATGGGCCTGCGGGCGGACCGGGTTGCTGAGACCGGCATTGTGGGCCTGCTCCAGGGGGGAAAGCCGGGGAAGACGGTGGCCCTCCGGGCGGAGCTGGACGCCCTGCCCATCCAGGAGGACAGCGGCCTGCCCTGGAGCTCTCAGAACCCGGGGGTGATGCACGCCTGCGGCCATGACTTTCACACCGCAGCCCTGCTGGGAGCCGCCCAGCTGCTGTCCGCCCATCGGGCGGAGCTGCCCGGCTCGGTGAAGTTCTTCTTCCAGCCCGATGAGGAGGGAGAGGGGGGCGCCCAGCCCATGATTGCCGCCGGCTGCATGCTGGATCCCCCGGTGGACGCGGTGTTTGGCTTCCACTGTGACAGCCAGCTGCCGGTGGGCAGCATCTCGGTGATGGAGGGGCGGATCTGCGCCGCCTCCAATCCCTTCCGCATCACCCTCCGGGGCAAGGGCGCCCACGGGGCCCGGCCTCAGGACGGAAACGACGTGATTGTGGCGGGGGCCCAGATTGTGAGCGGCATCCAGACCATTGTCAGCCGCCGGACTGCCCCCACCGAGCCGGTGGTGATCTCGGTGGGGACCTTCCACAGCGGGACGGCAGGCAATGTGCTGGCCACCGAGGCCCGGCTCACCGGCATTATCCGCACCCTGGGGGGCGAGGTGCGCCAGCAGGTGACCGGGGAGTTTCGCCGGATGGTGGCCGCTCTGGCCGCCGCCTGGGACGTGGAGGCGGAGATTGAGATTGAGGAGAGCTATCCCGGCGTGCTCAACGACCCGGCTATGACCCGGCTGGTGCGGCGCAGTGCCGGGGAGCTGCTGGGGGGGAACCATGTGCTCTCCGGCCGCACCCCCTCCATGGGAACGGACGATTTCGGCTATTTCAGCCGCAAGGCCCCGGGCTGCTATTTCCAGCTGGGGACGGCGGATCCCCAATGGCCGGAGCGCTGGCACTCCCATACGCCGCAGTTCCGGATTTCTGAAGAGGCGCTGCCCCTGGCCGCCGCCCTCTACGCTAAAATTGTTCTGGACTTTCTGGAGGGCAAATGAACGCTCCGGGTCTGCCCCTGCCGCCGCCCCTCCGGCGAGGGGATACCGTGGCCCTGCTGGCTCCCGCCTCACCCGGTACGCCGGAGCGGTGGCGGGCGGGACAGCGGGCGCTGGAGCATCTGGGCTATCAGGTGGTTCCGGGAGACCGGCTTCCGCCGGAGTCGGGGGGCTTCGCCGCAGGCTCTGCCCGGGCCCGGGCAGAGCAATTGAACCGGGCCTTTTCCGATCCGGAGATCCGGGGGATCTGGTGCCTCCGGGGGGGATACACGGCGGCGCAGCTGCTGCCCCTGCTGGACTATGGGGCGATTGCCCGGCACCCCAAGGTGTTTGTGGGCTACAGTGACATCACCTGCCTGCACACGGCGCTGAACCAGCGCTGCGGCTTTGTCACCTATCACGGCCCCATGGCGGCCTCTGATCTGGCGGAACAGCCCCATCCGGA
>CAMELY010000036.1 GCA_945926565.1 uncultured Clostridia bacterium
CCTGGGCGGCGTGGACAACATCCTCAAGAGCATTCCCGCCATCACTCTGATTCAGAAGGCGGCGGAGCAGGGCCTCTGGGTCACCGCCATCTGCGCCGCCCCCACGGTCCTGGCCCATCTGGGTCTGCTGGACCGGAGAAACGCCATTGTCTACCCCGGCATGGAGGAGGACATGTACTCCGCCGTGGTCAAGGTAGGCCAGAAGGTGGTCAAGGACGGACGGTTTATCACCGGACAGGCCGCCGGCTCCTCCTTCGACTTTGCCCTCAAGCTGATTGAGGTGCTCCGGGGCAAGGAGGCCTCCGAGCAGGTGCGCATGGGGGTTCACTACAACGACTGAGACCAAGGAGGCCTTCCGTGCCAGGCTCCGGACGATGGAGCAGTCGCTGACTCCGGCCCAGCGGGCGGAGAGCGACGCGCTGCTGTTTGAGCGATTTCTGGCCATGCCTCAGACAGCGGAGAGCGGGACAATCTTCCTGTTTTACGGCATGGGGGCGGAGCCGGATACCCGGCAGCTGCTGCCGGTGCTGCTGAGGCAGGGAAAGACGCTCCTGCTGCCCCGGTGTCTTCCGGGACACCGGCTGGAGCTGCGCCGGTATCGGGGGGAGGAGCATCTGCTCCGCCACCGGTACGGCATGCTGGAGCCGGATGACAGCTGCCCGCCGGCACTTCCGGAGGAGGCGGAGCTGGCCCTGGTGCCCGCCCTGTGCTATGACGAGGCCGGTATGCGCATGGGCCGGGGCGGCGGATATTACGACCGATTTTTGACCGGATTTCCCGGGGAAACCGTGGGCCTTTGCCGGGACGCCCTGCTGCAGCGCCGGGTTCCCACGGAGGAACACGACCGGGGGGTACATCTGGTGCTCACCGAGACCCGGCTGATTGCCGGACAGCGACCATAAACAGCAACCGTCCCGCTGGGGGACAAAAGGAGGTACTGCCATGTCAGACCAAGAGAGAAACCATTCCGCCCATTCCGACGCCCTGGGGGACATCGACTGGACGCACTACGGCCGTCAGGCCCAGTCTATCCGGGAGGGCGTTTCACAGGAGACGGAACCGCAGGCCTCCGATTGGCAGCAGCCTGAGTCCGAGGAACCGGCGGCGGAGACCGCGGAAGAGAGTGAGACGGAAGCAGCGGAGGTGTATTCTGAGGCAGAGGCCGAGGAGTATGCGGAAGAGGTGTATGACGGCGAGGCGTACGCAGAGGATCAGCTGACGGAAGAGGAGGCCCGGCAGGCCTACGAGGAGGACTATACCCCCCGCCGCCGGCCCCTGGTGCCGCCTGAGCCCCCCCAGCCTCCGGAGCAGCCCCAGCCGGTGCAGAAAAAACGCCGGAGAGCCCGGAGTGTGGGCGTCACCTTCCTGGTGGCGCTGCTGTATGTGGTGAGCGTGCTGTCCATCGCCTTTGTGACCGCCACCTTGGGCTGGAAGTGGGCGAATGACCTGCTGGCCCTGAACAAGGAGGAGCATACCGCCAGCGTGACCATCCAGGCGGGAGACGGCGTGGACGAGGTGGCCCAGAAGCTCAAGGACAACGGGCTGATTGAATACCCCTTCCTCTTTGAGGTTTTTGCCGGCTTTACCAACAAGGCGGAGAAGATCTCCAGCGGCACCTATGAACTGAATACGAACATGGACTACAGCGCTCTGCTGAGCAATATCAGCGCCAGCTCCAAGGCCCGGGAGACGGTGACCGTCACCATTCCCGAGGGCTATACCGTGGAGGAGATCTTCCAGCTGCTGGAGAAGCAGGGGGCCTGCACGGTGGAGCAGCTGGAGCAGTCCGCCCTCAACGATGAGTTTGATTACCCCTTCCTCAGAGACCTGGAGCGGGGAGACAACCCCTACTGGATGGAGGGATATCTCTTCCCGGACACCTATGAGTTCTACAAGGACGGAGACGCCAAGCTGGTGCTTGCTAAAATGCTCTACAACTATTCCAACAAGTTCAGCGACGAGATGAAGACCCGGGCGGAGCGGCTGGGCTACAGCCAGCACGAGATCATGATCATCGCCTCCATCATCGAAAAGGAGACCGATGGCAAGGACCAGCGGGATATTGCATCTGTTATCTACAATCGGCTCCAGCCGGACAACAACGAGACGCTGGGCAAGCTGCAGATGGACTCCACCATCCAGTATATCCTGGACGAGCGCAAGGAAAAGCTGACGGAAGAGGATCTGACCATTGACAGCCCCTATAATACCTATCAGAATGAGGGACTGCCTGCCGGCACCATCTGCAATCCCGGTATGGAGGCGATCCAGGCGGCGCTCTATCCCAATACCACTACCTACTACTACTTCATTCTGGGCAATGACGGGGTGACCCACTTCTTCTCCAAATACAGCGACTTCAACGATTTCCGCAATGGAATCCCGGTGGAGCCGGAGGGGGAGGACGAGGACTTCCTCACCCTGGACGATGAGCTGGAGGAACAGGAAAACCAGTGATGCGTGAAAACGACCACCCCCTGCTGGAGCTGCTGGCTCCGGCAGGGGACATGGAGCGGCTGCAGATGGCCGTCTCCTATGGCGCCGATGCTGTCTATCTGGCAGGATCGGCGTTTGGCATGCGGGCCTTTGCCGGAAACTTCACCGGCGACGAGTTGTATCAGGCGGTACAGTACTGCCATCAGCGGGGCGTGGCCTGCCATGTGACCATCAACACCATGCCCCGGAACAATGAGATCGCTGGGCTCCCCGCCTGGCTGGAGACCCTGGAGGACGCCGGGGTGGACGCGGTGATTGTGGCCGATCTGGGGGCCTTTACCCTGGCCGGGAAATACGCCCCCCATGTGAAGCGGCACATCTCCACCCAGGCCAGCATCTCCAATTACGAGACCGCCCGGGCCTGGCATGACCTGGGGGCCAGCCGGGTGATTCTCGCCCGGGAGCTGAGCCTGGACGAGGTGGCGGAGCTCCGGGCCAAGACGCCCCGGGAGCTGGAGATTGAGGCCTTTGCCCACGGGGCCATGTGCGTCAGCTATTCCGGCCGGTGCCTGCTCTCCAACTACATGACCGGGCGGGATTCCAACCGGGGGGCCTGTGCCCAGCCCTGCCGCTATCAGTACCATCTGGTGGAGGAGAAGCGCCCTGGGGAATACTTTCCTGTCTTTGAGGACGAAAAGGGCACCTACATTATGAACAGCCGGGATATGTGCATGATCGATCATGTGCAGGAGCTGTATGACGTGGGACTGAACTCCCTCAAAATTGAGGGCCGGGCCAAGAGCGCCTACTATGCTGCCATTGTCACCGGAGCCTACCGCCATGTCATCGACGACGTCAAGGCGGGCCGCCCGGTGGATTTGGACTGGCGCAATGAGGTGGACAAGGTGAGCCACCGGCACTACTCCACCGGCTTCTGGTTCGGCCAGCCGGGGCAGTATTATGATGACGCCCGGTATCTCCGGGACTGGCAGGTCTGTGCCATTGTCCAGAGCTGTGACGAGCAGGGCCTTGCTGTGCTCAGTCTGCGCAATAAGTTCCGGGCGGGGGATACGGTGGAGATCGTGGGCCCGAACGCCAAGCCGGTCTCCTTCCGGGCCCCGGTGATGGAAGAAGAGGACGGCACCCCGCTGGAGGAGCCCCGGCATCCCCAAATGCTGTTCCGGATGCAGCTGCCCAAGCCAGTGCCGCCCCTGAGCATTCTCCGCCGGGCGGTGGAGCTGAGCCCGGGAAAAGGGAAATAACCGGGGGAAAAGACCGCCTGGAGCGTGAGAGCCGCTCTGAGCGGTCTTTTCCGTTGCGCCGAAGATGAAAAAAGGCTATACTGAATATGACATCGGACAGGGGAGGGATGGTCATGCCCCCGAAAAAAAGCAGCCCGGACGGGGTAAAACAGCTCAAGGACGCCTTGAAGCGGGGAACGCCCGCCAATCTCTATATCTTCTATGGCCAGGAGGACTACCTGCGGGATTACTATCTGGAGCAGCTCAAGAGCCAGATTTTGACCGGCGGCATGGAGTCTTTCAACCTGCACACCTTCCAGGGCAAGGATCTGGAGCTTCAGGCCCTGACCCAGGCGGTGGAGGCGATGCCCATGATGAGCGAGCGCAGCCTGGTGCTGGTCTACGACTGGGATCTCTTCAAAAATGAGGAGCGCCGGGAGGGGCTTCAGGCCCTCTTTGGTGACCTGCCGGAGTATGTCTGCCTGGTCTTTGTCTACGACACCATGGAGTGGAAGGCCAACGCCAACACCAAGCTGGGCAAGTGGCTCAAGGCCAACGGCCAGATTGTGGAGTTCCGCCAGCAGGAGCAGAGCGATCTGAATGCCTGGATCCGCCGGCGACTCAAGCAGAAGTGGGACAAGGAGATTGACAGCGCTACGGCGGAGTATCTCACCTTTCTCTGCGGCGGTCTCATGACCAACCTGGGAGGCGAGGTGGACAAGGCGGGGGCCTATGCCCGGGGCAAAACAGTGACCCGGAAGGACATTGACGCTGTCTGCGACCCGGTGCTGGACGCCCGGGCCTTCCAAATGACCGACGCCATCGGTGCCGGCGACTATAACCAGGCCATGAGCCTGCTGGGAGAGCTGCTGCGGATGCGGGAGGAGCCCATCTATATCCTGGCCGCCGTGGGCCGCCAGCTCCGCCAGATCTGGAGCGCCCGGCTGGCCCTGGAGAACAAGCGGGGCGCCTCCTACCTGGTGCAGCTTTGGGGCATGCGGGGAGACTGGCAGGCGAAAAAGCTGATGCAGACCGCCCGGCGGTATCCCCTCTCCTGGTGCCGCATGGCGGTGAAGGAGGTTCAGGCGGCAGACCTGGCCCTGAAGCTGGGAGGCCGGGACGGGGCGGAGGTGCTCTCCGAGCTGCTGCTCACCCTGGCCAATGCGGGAAAGGGGAGATGAGTATGCTGAAAATCAGAGAGGCCATCGTGGTGGAGGGCCGGTACGACAAAAACACCCTCTCCCAGCTGGTGGATGCCCTGATCATTCCCACCGACGGCTTTGCCATCTTCAAGGACCGGGAGAAGACCGAGCTGCTGCGCCGGCTGGCCCAGAGCCGGGGCCTGATTCTGCTCACCGACAGCGACGGGGCGGGCTTTGTCATCCGGAATCATTTAAAGGGCGTCCTCCCCCCGGAGCAGCTCAAGCAGGCCTATATCCCCGACTGCTATGGCAAGGAACGGCGGAAACGAAAACCGGGTAAGGAGGGCAAGCTGGGGGTGGAGGGCATGTCCCCCCAGGTGCTGGAGGCTGCCCTCCGGCAGGCGGGGGCTACCGTCCTGGACGGGGTATCCCCGGAGGCGGAGCACGGCAGGAGTGTCACCAAGGCGGACTTTTTCCGGGACGGCCTTACCGGTGCTCTGGACAGTGGCCGGCGCCGGGACGCCCTGAAGAAAAAGCTGGGCCTGCCCCAGCGGCTCACCGCTAACGGCCTGTTGGCGGTGCTCAATCAGCTCTACGATTACGACACCTATCAGGAGATGGTGGAGGAACTGGAGCAGGAGTCTGTACTGAAATAGAAAACTGCAAACGGGCGGCCCGCGCTTCAGAAAAAAGCGCGGGCCGTTTTCAGTTGATTCGATCCAGCACACCGCAGAGGAGCTGAGCAGTCTCTCCCCGGGTGAGGGTGGACTCCAGCGCCTGTCCCTGGGAGAGAAGCCCGGCAGAGCAGAGATTGGCCACCGCCTGGCCTGCCCAGCTTCCGGCGGAGACGGGGGCGAAGACCTCTGCCGTCACATCGGAGAGGGGAAGAATCCGATTCAGCAGCACGGCGGCCTCCGCAGGGGTGATCAGCTCGTTGGGACAGAAGGCGGGCTGTCCGTCTTCTCCGGGGCGGCCATTGACCAGCCCCTCCTGCCAGGCGGCGGCCACATAGGGCTTGGCCCAGGTGGGGATCTGGCTGTCGTCAGAGAAGCCGGTGGCGGCGTCAGCCGAGAGAGGGGAGATCCCCGCCGCCCGGAGGGCCAGCACAAGAAACTCACTGCGGGTCAGAACCTGCTCCGGATAGAAACAATACTGTCCATCCAGCTCCGGTCCCACATAGATTCCCTCCTGGGCCAGCCGGGAGGCGTCATAGCTGAGAGAAGAGGTGCCCAGGTCGGCATAGGTCACGGTGGCTTCCTCCTTGTCAACCGTGACCGTCACCGTGGCGGGGAGGGAGCGGTTGCCGTGGCAGTCCCGGGCCAGCCAGGTGAAGGTGAAGCTGCCCGCCTTCTTTCCGGGGGTGTAGGTGAAGGTTCCGGCGGCCGGGTCCTCCAGGGTGACCGTTCCCTGCTCCGGCTGGGCTAGCAGGAGATAGGTCAGCGCATCCCCTTCCGGGTCTTCAGCGGACAGGGTGCCGGAGATTGGGCTGCTCCGGTAGGTGGAGAGGGTGAGAGGATGAACTTCGGGAGCCTGGTTCTCACTGGTGAGGAATTGAACGGTGACAGTGGCGGGCTCACCGGTGAGCCCGTCGGTCATGGGGGAGACCTGGAAGAAGATCTCCCGGACGCTGTCGTCCAGGGGGTACCAGGTGAGACCGGAGAGGGCGTCCCGGGCCACGCCGCTGCCCTCCTCCACCAGCATGGCCCCGATCTGCAGCACGCCCACCTGGGACTCCGGCAGGCCGGAGATCAGGTAGCACTCCGCCGTCTCACCGTCGGGGGAGAAGTCCTCCGGAGAGAAGACATAGGGCTCTCCCACCACTGTGCTGACCAGCACATCCTCCTGCACCGGAGGCTCCTTCTCCCGGAAGGGCCAGAAGGCGGCGGCGGGGCGGAGGGACAGGGAGAGCAGCAGGGCAAAAGTCAGGGAAAGGGAAAGCAAACGTTTCATAGCAGTCACACTCCAGTGATGGTTTACCTCCAGTATTCCCCAGAATTGGGAAAAGGATACAGGGACGCGCAGGGGAAAAGAAAACTCCCCCGGAGCAAGATGCTCCGAGGGAGAAAACCGGAAAGAAACGCTCAGCAGTAGATGGGGTGCTTGTCGGTGAGGGCTACCACAGCCTCCCGGATCTGGTCGGCCTTGGTGTCGTACTCCATAGCGGTCTGGCAGATGAGCTGACCCACCAGGGCGCAGTCCGCCTCGTCAAAGCCCCGGGTGGTGACGGCGGGGGTGCCCAGCCGGAGACCGGAGGTGACAAAGGGCTTCTCCGGGTCGTCAGGGATAGCGTTCTTGTTGGCGGTGATAAACACCTCGTCCAGCCGGGTCTCCATCACCTTGCCGGTGAGGTGGGCGGGCCGGAGATCCACCAGCATCAGGTGGTTGTCAGTGCCGCCGGAGACCAGGTCCAGACCTCCGGCCAGAATGGCGTCCGCCATGGCCTTGGCGTTCTTGACGATCTGGGCGGCGTACTCCTTGAACTCGGGCTTGAGGGCCTCACCCAGGGCCACCGCCTTGGCGGCAATGATGTGCATCAGGGGGCCGCCCTGGCTGCCCGGGAAGATGGCGGAATTCACCTTCTTGGCGATGGCCTCATCGTTGGTGAGAATCAGGCCGCCCCGGGTGCCCCGGAGGGTCTTGTGGGTGGTGGTGGTGACAATGTCCGCGTAGGGGACAGGGGACATGTGCTGCCCGCCGGCCACCAGACCGGCGATGTGGGCCATATCTACCATCAGGTAGGCGCCCACCTCATGGGCGATGTCGGCGAAAACCTTGAAGTCGATGGCCCGGGGATAGGCGGAGGCGCCGGCGATGATCATCTTGGGCTGATACTGCTTGGCCAGATCCCGCACCTGGTCATAGTCGATACGCCCGGTGTTGACGTCCAGACCGTAGGAGACCATCTTGTAGTCCTTGCCGGAGAAGTTGACCGGAGAGCCGTGGGTCAGGTGGCCGCCCTGATCCAGCCGCATGCCCATGACGGTGTCGCCCACATTGCACAGGGCCCGGTAGGCGGCGTAGTTGGCCTGGGCGCCGGAGTGGGCCTGGACGTTGGCGAACTTGGCGCCGAACAGCTCCTTGGCCCGATCCCGGGCCAGATCCTCCACGATGTCCACGCACTGGCAGCCGCCGTAGTAACGGTGGCCGGGATAGCCCTCGGCATACTTGTTGGTGAGCACAGAGCCGGCTGCCGCCATGACGGCCTCTGAGACGATATTCTCCGAGGCGATCAGCTCGATATTCCGGCGCTGGCGGGCCAGCTCCAGCTCAACTGCCTCACCCACCTGGGGGTCGGCCAGCTTGAGGAAAGAAATCAGTTCCTGAACCATACTGCATTCTCCTTTACATGCTACATTACGTCCGTGATAGACGTACGTTTGTCTCTGTTACCATTATACCAGAGCTTTGCAAAAAGGCAATTGTGGATTTTGAGGGTTAGGGGTCGAATTCCCCAGCCCGTTGTGGTAAAATAGGAGAAAATAAGGAGGTGGCTCCCTCTGAAAACACAAGCTGAAGTCTGGGCGATTGTCAACGCCCTAAAGGAGCGGTATCCGGATGCCCTGTGCTCGCTCCAATATGAGAAGGATTATGAGCTGCTTTTCGCCGTCCGGCTCTCCGCCCAGTGTACCGACGAGCGGGTGAACAAGGTGACCCCCGCCCTGTTTGAGCGGTTTCCCACCCTGGAGGCCTTTGCCCAGGCAGACCCGGAGGAGGTGGGGGAATATATCCACTCCTGCGGCTTTTTCCGGGGCAAGAGCCGGGATCTGGTCAACTGCGCCAGAATGCTGCTGTCCGAGTACGGCGGCAAGGTGCCGGGAGAGATGGAGGATCTGCTCCGGCTCCCCGGTGTGGGCCGCAAGACGGCCAACCTCATCCAGGGAGATGTGTTCCAGACCCCAGGGGTGGTGGTGGCGGACACCCACTGCATCCGCATTTCCGGACGGCTGGGCCTGACCGACGGTACAAAAGATCCGAAAAAGGTGGAGGATCAGCTCCGGGCTGTCCTTCCTCCGGAGGAGTCCAACAACTTCTGCCACCGGCTGGTGCTCTTCGGCCGGGAGGTGTGCACTGCCCGCCGGGCCATGTGCGAATGCTGCCCCCTGTGTGACTGGTGCGACCACTTCCATACCGGCGGCAGAGAGAACGAGGAGAATTGAGATGGAATACGATACTCTGTCCAATGGGCTGAGGCTGCCCAAGGTGGGCTTCGGCACCTACAAAACAGAGGGCGGCGAGGGCACCCGGGTGGTGACCCAGGCCCTGGAGGCGGGCTATCGCCTGCTGGATACCGCCTCCTTTTACGGCAACGA
Source organism: uncultured Clostridia bacterium (assembly GCA_945926565.1). Lineage (GTDB taxonomy): Bacteria > Bacillota > Clostridia > Oscillospirales > Oscillospiraceae > Onthomonas. The sequence continues at coordinate 9,130 of CAMELY010000036.1, forward strand.
GGAGGCGGTAGGAGAGGGGATCTGCCAATCCGGAATTCCGCGCGAAGAACTGCTCCTTACCTCCAAGGCCTGGCGGACTGAGATGGGCTATGAGAATATCCTGGCCGCCTTTGAACGCTCCTGCCGGCGGCTGGGGGTGGAGTATCTGGATCTCTACCTGCTCCACTGGCCCCGGGTGCCCTGGAGCGATCCGGACTGGAAGCGGCACAACGCCGAGAGCTGGCGGGCATTGGAGGAACTGTACCGGGCAGGGCGCGTCCGGGCCATTGGCGTCTCCAATTTCCTGCCGGAGCACCTGGACGCCCTGCTGGAGACGGCGGAGCTCTGCCCCATGGTGAACCAGATCGAGTATCATCCGGGCTGGAATCAGCCCCAGGTGCTGGACTGGTGCCGGGCCCACGGCACGCTGGTGGAGGCATGGAGCCCCATGGGCCGCCGTAGGGTGCTGGAGCATCCGCTGGTGGTGGAGCTGGCTGAAAAATACGGCCTCTCGCCGGCGCAGCTCTGTATTCGCTTTGCCCTGGAAAACGGGGTGCAGCCCCTGCCCAAGAGCAGCTCGCCGGAGCGAATGCGGGAGAATCTGGACGTGTTTCGGGTCTCCCTGACGGCAGAGGATGTCTGCCGGCTCAACGCCATGGAGCCCGCCGGGTGGTCCGGCCTGGATCCCCGCCGGATGGGGATGGAATGATTGGTTCGAAAACGGTTGAAATTGTGAAGAAAGTCTGATTAGACGATTAAAAAAAGATAAAAAACGCAAAAACGCCTTGCAATTTCAAAAAATAGAACGTAGAATGAAACCATCCCAAATACCGAAGCCATAAGGAGGAATTTATCATGACATTCAATGTGGATGAGCTGAAGAAAAAGGTTATGGACCTTGGCCAGACCGGCCTGAATATGGCCCAGACCGGCGTGGACAAGAGCATCCAGCTGGCCGCTATTGCCAAGCTGAAGGCCGCCAATGTGAAGGAAGAGAGCAACCTGCGGGCTGCCTATGTGGAACTGGGCAAGCTCTATTTCGCTGATCACGGCGCTCAGCCGGAGGAGGCCTATTCCGCCGCCTGCGCCCTGATTGCCGACATCCAGGCTGCCATCGCCGCCAACAACGCCAAGATCGCCGAGATCAAGATTGCCCCCGATGTGGAGGTTGAGGTCGAGGTGGAGGCCGGCGAGGTACCCGAGGAGGCCCCCGCTGAGGAGCCGGTGCCCGCCCCTGAGGCCCAGGAGGCCGCTCCCGCCGAGGAGCCCGCTCCCGAGGCGCCGGAAGCTCCCGCCGAGGAAGAGAACGACTACGGCTTTACCAACTGATCGGAAAAACAACGCATAAAAGACCGCCGCGTACACTTTAAAACCGGGTGTACGCGGCGGCTTTTTCCATTTTCTGTGTGCGGTTACGGAATCAGCGGAAAGACGCCGTTTTCCCGTCCAATTTGAGTCAGTATCCCGTCCTGAATCAGGTAGGCCTCTCCCCGCAGCTCCTCTTTGCCGTCCCGGCCCAGGAGATAGCTGCCGTCCGGCAGGGCGTAGAACCGGCGGCCCATACTG